>DAINNQ010000032.1:0-13547 GCA_036735825.1 Alteromonadaceae bacterium
TATCGGTATGATTCCACCTTAAAATGATTTGCTCATTTTAAGGTGGAAAAACAAAAGTTAGCTCATATTTAAAAGCTATCTAATGCGATAAATATTATCCGCACTGTCTTTATCAACAAGGCGTACTAATGGGTCAACTCCCGCATAAACAGGCTTTTCTGCTACGGTTAACACCACAGTATTGATACCTGATTTGATTTCATGCTTTTGTAAATACTGCACTGAATTTTCAGCGGTAAAATCTTCAGGATCGGCGCTAAATAAACCAATATCTATCATATCGGCAAATTCAACTTCAGTTTCAAGCCCTTGACCATCCGCTCGGTTTAACTTGGCGTCTATAGTTAATGTCACTTCAAATTGGCCATCAGCTGTTTCATTAACTGCCACTTCCGTGGTTTTTAAATCATACAAGGTAATGTGCTCAAACAAATTTGCAACAAATGCTCGCTCTTGCTCATTAGCGTCAGCAACTAAGTATTCCATTAAATTCATGGTCGTAGGATATGGCGTGCTGTTATATCTAAACTCTTTCAAAAAGGCTTTTAACGCTGTGTTTAAACGCTCTTCACCGAGTCTATCTTTAATTGACATCATCACAACAGAGCCTTTGCGGTAATGAATATACTGCTGATTCTCACTACGCATTAATGGCATTTCTTCCAAAAATTCAACACTGCGGCCACGTAAATAACGGTCAAGTTCATACTTTAAAAACTTACGAATTTTTTCAGAACCGTACTTTTTCTCCATAATCATTAAAGCACTGTATTGCGATAAACTTTCAGAAATAATCGCACTACCTTGTACATTCGCAGCGCCAACTTGATGTCCCCACCATTGATGAGCAACTTCATGCGCGGTAACGTAATACACAGGATCAATATTTTCTGGGTCTCTTAAGTCCGAAATAAAACCAATGCGTTCAGAATAAGGCACGGTATTGGCGAAACTTTGCGCAAACGAGCGATAACCTGGAAATTCAATGATACGCATTTGTTTATGTTGATAAGGGCCAAAATTTTCGGTGAAGTAATCAATTGAATCTTTAACGGATTCAATCATTCTATCAACATTCATATCATGGTTTGGATGATAATAAATTTCGATATTGATGCCTTTATAGCTTTCTTTTTTCTCCAATAATTTTGCTGACATTATTGAGTAAAAATTCACGATTGGCGCATCCATTTTGTAATGATAATGACGACGACCATTTTCGACTTTTTCGCTTTGTAAATAACCTGGGGCAATAGCAAATTGATCTTCAGAAGTTGAAATTGTCGCTTCAAACTCCATAAAACCAACACCTTTGCCAAAAAAGCTTTCATTATAAAAACGCTCATCTTCGAGATCATTTGCCCGTTTAAGCGGTTCTAAATCAAATTTACGCCGCTTATGACGGTCTTGCAGCTGCCAATCTTGACGGTAACCGAAGGTCGGGAATAATTCGAAATTATTAATAAAAGTACCATTACCAAGCAAGGTAAAATCATTGTCATTATCTGTAAAACCGTGATGCTCACGCTTAGCGGTAATAATCCCTTCACGTATCTCGTTTGGCATGAGTGGCTGGGTAAAAGTAAACCAGGCGGTATTATATGTTTTATTAACATCGCCAAGTTCACCGCCGTTAATGTCAACCGACCACGCTTTGGTATATTGAGGCTGAGACACTAAAAACTTCTCAATTGGCTGGTTTGATTTATTCTCAATGGTAATTTTTGCACTCGCGTTGATCACCCGCTGGGCAGGATAAATATCAACATTGACATTGGTCTTAGTGATAGTCGGTAATTCATCATTAAGGTATTGAACATAGGTTTTTTCATAGTCAGCTTGAGTTTGCTCACGGTCATCTTGCACGAAAAATTGATTAACAACGCGCGTGTTATAATGAATATAACTTCCTGAGCCGATAAAAATAATTAAACCTGCTGCGATAACCGTTTTGCCATAAAACCCCAAGTAATAACCTATTTTACTGAACCTTGCTTTTAACGGTTGAGCTGGGCCTCGGTGCCAAAGCGCAAAAGTTAAGGCGCTTAATATCATGGTTGCGCCAAACCAATAGGTGAGATACCAAAATTGACTGGTTAAGAAGGTTCCATAACCATTAATGTCTGAATACAGTAATGCTGGAGCTCGTGCAAACCTGAACATATGGTGACTAAAACCAAAATTAGCCAAGGTGATCGACAAAATAAAATACAATACAAACAACATCATACCTATGTATTTGTTTGGACTTAACACTTGTAGAAAAAAAGCCAATACCGCAGTCATAATTAATGGCAATAAATCAATCACCCCTAACCTGAATACGTATTGTGATAATTCAAAGTTTCCATAACCTTGAATGGCTTGGTTAGTGATGGTCACGACCATACCAAACGCATAAAGCAGCGCCATCACTAACGAGATGGCAATAATTTTTGATAACCAAAAAGTGACGCTGTTAACGGGCATTGAATCAATCATATCGCCCATGCCCGAATTACGCTCACGCCACACTATTTCAGCGCTGTAATAGGCAATAACAATAATCATCAGTAAACCTGAAGACTGAACAATGAGATTGACCATGGTTTGAGTAATTGGCCAATTAGGTGTTCCAAACATACCTTGAGGATCAATAAGCGGCGCAACTAACATAAAAATAGTGAACAAACCTAGTACGATAAAAGGTGCGCTAAAAATCACTTGTTTGATTTCAAATTTTATCCGCAAAGCAATATGCGCAGCCGTTTTTATGCCACTACTTTTAAACGCGACGTTATTGTTTAATTGCTCTACCCCTGTTTCTAAATGCTGAGCTTTGTTTTTATCTTTCTTTTTGTCAGTACTTTTCGGAGAACTTAGGCTCACTTTTCGTCTAAATCCGCCAAAAAACACCATAATAGCAACAGATGCAGCTAGCCAAATTAAGCGGTTTTGTAACAAAAGCCCGGTTAATTCAATCGGTGCATTATTTTTATCGTGCATGGTCCAATAACGGGTAATTTCAGCAAAGGTATTAAAACCAAAGGGATCGGCAAGGGCGACCATAGTGCGATATTCGGGTTCGCTCAATAATGTGCCTGTGACTTCATAAATGATCATCAAGGCAATCGCGACTAAATAAACCGCCATCATAGATTTAAAACGAATAGCTACCGCGTAAAAAAAGCAAGAAAGCACCAATAACGTGGGTAAAGCCAAATAAAAATAAGAAGTAAAGTAGTGTGAAAATACCGTTGGTCCTAAACGTTCAGCGTCAACCCAACCGGTTATTCCACCAATCACTGTGCCTAAAAAAATACCTAAAGGAACAAAAGCAAAAACCGTTGCTACCACCGCAAAAGAACCTAAAAACCGCCCTAATTGATAACTAACAGGGTTTATCGGTTTGCTATACAACAGCTCTGACATTTTTGTGGTGTCATTGCGTGTTGCTGTACTAGCAACAAAGTTCACCACCAAAAACATGGCAAACAACCCCATAATTAATAGCGTTTGTGCTATTGAAAAAGGGCCGTTGTAAAGTACATTTCCGCCGCCACCAATTTGAACATTTTCACTGACGGTGGCAAAAAATGTCAGTAAGAAAAAGATCAAACTGGTCACATAAAACGAAGGTTGGCGCACAAAGTATCGCCATTCAAATAAGAACATATCTTTTAACATGATGATGCCCCTATGCTACTTGTCTGTGATTACGTAACGTAGAAAAATACACGTCTTCTAAATTAGCTGGCGCATTTTCAAATCCGTCTGGCGTACTTTCTGCAATCACATGAATAATCGTTTTGCCGGCAAAAAGACGTTTAGAAATAACAGGTAAGCTCTTTTCTACTTCAATAGCTTCTTGTTGAGAAACTGTTTTACGCCAAATTTGACCGTTTAATTTTTCTGTCAGCTCGATCGGGTTACCTTCTAATAATATTTTTCCTGACGCTAATACCGCCATATTCGGGCAAAGCTCTGACACATCATCAACAATATGTGTAGATAAAATAATAACTTTTTCTTCGCCAAGGCTCACAAGTAAATTATGAAAACGATTACGCTCTTCTGGATCTAAACCCGCGGTAGGTTCATCAACCACTAATAAGTCAGGGTCACCTAATAACGCTTGAGCAATACCAAAACGTTGACGCATACCACCAGAAAAACCACTGACCGCATGTTTACGATGTTGAAATAAATTAGTTTGTGCCAATAAACCTTCCACGGCTTCTTTGCGCTGAGCTTTGTTATCTATGCCTTTTAAAATGGCCATGTGATCAAGTAAATCGTAGGCGCTAATACGTGGGTAAACACCAAAATCTTGAGGTAAATAACCAAGACGTAAACGCATCGCTTGAGGATCAGCAAGAACATCGATGCTGTTAAATTCAATACTACCTGTATCAGGATCTTGCAATGTCGCAATGGTGCGCATTAATGAGGATTTGCCTGCACCATTGGGTCCTAATAAACCATACATTCCTTTAGGGATATCTAAAGAAACACCATCAAGTGCTTTTACGCCATTATCATAGGTTTTTGATAATCCATTTATTTTTAACATTATTATTATTCCTTGATTTTTAATTTAATAAATACAATACCTTATTCACTATTAAGTTCAATTTTTATATGGGATTTTTTAGATTTTTAATTGCTTTGTCTTTCCAGAAACAAAGAATATTGAAGAGAAACCTTAATTGCCACTCATCAATACATTTTTAAGAAAACTTCAGCTAACCATTCAAAAGCGCATACTTATCAAAATGGCATATGTATTTCCATCCGATTAAGTACAACCTAATTATCGACAATTCCGTCGGTATAATAGGCGTGATTGGGCTTGGCTTTTTGTTGTTCGCGTTAATATTGGGTCATGACTTATTAGGAGAACTGTGTTAGGAGAACTGGGAGAAAAAGGACTCACCATAATAGGAGCTATGCTGATTGCACTAGCTCATTATAAAAACTTCAAGTTATGCCATGAAGCGGATGCGTGTCACTGTACATCCAATAACCATAAAACATAAATCATCATACGAGACATAAAAAAAGCGATTCTCATCCGAGTAATCGCTTGCTGTTGAGGTTGTAATGCTTATGCTTAATTAAATCGCAGTATAATTTAACAATGAAAGCAAAGTCTCGTCGCAAACTAAGAACAAGTGTAATGGAATATCCACTGCATGATCCTGCTGAATCAAATCTAAACGCGCACCATGCTCAACCAACCATCTAATCACGTTAAGGTTCGACGATAACAAAGATCTTAACGCTTCGGTGTTATCGATTAAAACAGCAACTTTTAAAGCATTAATTTGTTCCAATTCTGAAGAACTATGGTGAGATAATAATGTGCTAACCTTGTCAGAATTATTAACTTCAATCGCTTTATTGAGCTCTTTTGAATTGGCCTGTGCAAATGCTGAAAAACAGATAGCAAGTATTATGATGTATCTAACCATTTTTACTCACCTCTTGTGCTTTTAGGTTTTGAGCATAAGCATTAAGAAGATCCGTGATTTCTTTCAGCCCTTTTTCCTTTGCTGTTCTAAATGCTGTATACCCGTCTACGTTCGATACATTCGGATCAGCGCCCGCACTAAGTAATGTACTGACAATATCTTTTTGATTATATGCAGTAGCCCAGTTAATTGCGGGATCACCATGACTGTCCTGAATATTTACATCAATACCATGACTAATAATCGCCTCGACTAACAGCAAACTTCCACCCTGACATGCTGCCATCAGAGCATTTTTTTTGTATCCAGTGGAAGATTGAACAGTTGGGTTTGCGCCTAAAGAGAGTAATTTGCGTGTTAACGCTACATTACCAAAGCGAGCAGAGAGATTTAGTAAAGGATAACCAAGAAATTTAGCAGAAATGAACTGAGTATCGATATTGAGTTCAGTAACATTTTCAGAGAATAAAATCTTTGCTGCTGTCTTAAATCCATGATGATGTAAAAAACTCGCGACAATTTCTTTACTCCCCTGCTGAACAGCATAGTCTAAAGCGGTAAAACCTTTAGAATTTTCTCTACTAGAGTCCACTCCAATTGATAGTAACTTGGATGCTATTGCATTTTGACCATAAGCTGATGCCATCATTAAGGCATCACTGCCCTTATGGTTGGTATGATGAATATTTGCTTTGTTCTCTATTAGAAAATCAACGAATTGTTCATGACCATACAAACTCGCTAACATCAACGCAGAATACCCTCGGCCATTCTCCTTGTTAATATTAGCTCCTGCATCGAGTAAAATCTGTGCAAGTTGTAAGCTATTCGAGCGAGCGGCTTGATTTAATGGTATTGCTTGGTCATTACCGTCATTGCCAATATTTGGGTTCGCATGATGTTTTAACAATAAACTGACTATCTCTGTATGCCCTAGACGTACCGCTAAAGGCAATGGCGCATAGTTAGTGATATTGTGTGTATTAATGTTCATACCCTGTTTAATTAAATCTTCAAGGGATTTTTGATCATTTTCAATGATGGCATAAATCAGCAATAAAGATTGAATGTGCGGCGCTTTAATACTGGAGAGTGATGAGACATTAGTGTCGTTATCAACAACCTTCAAATGCTGATTAACTATTGTTTTCAAGATATTGATATGTCCTAGTTCCAAGGCAATATCAAACGCGGCATACCCATTGGGCGCTTGAGTTGTCAGCGATGCGCCAGCTTCAATAAGTAATGATGTCATGGTCAGATTGCCTTTTTGAATTGCAATCATGATGGGGGTAACGCCATCATTTCGAGCAAAATCCAAATCAAAGCCTGAATCAACTAATTTTGTCAGTAAATCAGTAGACGCTATCTTTAAAACTTCGAGTACTACTCTTTGTTTTAACTCCGCTGATAATTGTTCACCACCACATTGAATGAGTAGCTCCAAATTTTGCTTTTCCCAAGGTACTTTATCGTTAATGACTTTCTCAATGATGTGCTTTGAAGTTTCACATTTTTCTAGCTTAGCCGCATAGCTGTTAGTAAACATCGGCACCAAAACGAAACCTATTGCCAATTGATAAAATTTATTCATCGCTCGTACTCTCAAGAATTGATTATGTATAGCTAACAATTTAAGCGTTACCCCCATATTTGCAATGAGCATAAAATGAGCAAGTTAAGCAATAGCACTAAGTTTCAAAGCCAATAGGTATGAGCGACAGATAAGCTCACTTTAAACATAGAGTTTTTTCTTTTTCTGAGAGACTTTTATGAGCAAACTCATTTTTTGCTCATAAATGTTAGATAGCAAAGTAAGCAGGTATACTCCATAATCCTATGTGATTTTACTCGGAGATTTAAGTTGCAATGTCGCGTATTCGTTTCAATCAGTTTGAATTTGACTTATCTACTAATGAGCTCTGGAGAGACAGCAACCTCGTACCGATGCAACCTAAGCAAGCCAAAGTATTAGCCATTCTTCTTAAAAATCCTCAATCTCTTATTAATCGTGAGGAAATAAAAGCCTTGGTCTGGGGAAACACTGTCGTTGAATTTGATCAAAGCATTAACTTTTGTATCAAAGGCATTAGACAAACTTTAGGCGACAATCCAAAGCAGCCAACATTTATTCAAACCATACCCAAAAAAGGCTACCGATTTATCGCGGAGATACAAGAGGTTATTAAAAAAAATCAGCCGCTTAATGAGGAAGAAGAATCATCAGCGGGTCAACCTATCCGCCTTGGTAAAACTAAAAAGTTAAAACGTGCCATCCGATATTTATTGGCATCAGGTTCAGGATTAGTTTTTGCGATAACCTCTGCATTGTGGTGGACAAGCGAAGTGCAACCACAATTCGATAATACGCCATTGCAGAAATTTCAACAGAATTTGGATCATGATTTCAAAAGAGCTGTTTATTTATTTGAAAAAGGCGGGCAAGAAAATTATGCCAAAAGTAGTGCTATTTTTGCGAAAATACTAGCCATCAAGCCTGATCATCCCGATGCTAGTGCATATTATGGAATTTCATCATTTTTTTCTGGAAATGACATAGACGCTAACCTTTTGCGAGAGCACAGTGAACTAGCCAATATGTATCACCCAAATCAACCGATGACACTGATTGCTAAAGGTATGACATCGCTTTATCTTGACTGGGATATTGCTGACGCTCATGAAAATTTTAGTCTCGCAGTTTCATCTTCGCCTACATTAACTATTGGCTGGCATGAGTTGGCAGTAACTAGTGTCATTTTGAATAAGCTTGAATTAGCAAGAAAAAGTATTGAAAAAGCATTATTGCTTGAACCTGGTGCTGTTCAAGAGCGATATCATTCTGGATGGTTTTACATGGCAACTGGTGATTTTAAAAGCGCTTTAACACAATGCCAACAAACGATCGAACTTTCGAATACACATGCTTTTAGCTTTAAGTGTGCAGCTGAATCAGCACTAGAGGTCGGGCTGAGTGAGCAAGCAAAGCGCTATTTTCTCTCCTTCATGAAGCTATACAAAGCGAAAGAAAACGATTTAGTAACCATTGAACAAGCCCTGAATGAGCAACACTATTCTCAATTTTATAAATGGCTTTATCAAGAATGGCGAGAAAGAGGAGCACCTGCTTTTTATTTAGCCTCAGCAAATGCATCTGCTGGTGACTATACATTAGCTCGTCAGTACCTTGTAAAAGCGCTTGAAAAACATGAACCCTTTTTGTTCTTAATTTTAGCGCAACAAGAGTTCATTCCTATGTCAAATACCCCAGAGTATCAACGAGTGGTGCAAGCTATTAAGCTGTAGCAATTAAAACCGTATTCAATTAACAAAAAGCTAAAATTGACTACCATCACACCCTAAATATTGTTATATTATAACAATATGTAATAAATACTATCTGATCACCCTGAGAGAAAATGAAAACCTAACAGAGTTCAGACCTACACGGATAAGTAATAGAACTTTCAATGATCAATTTAGCAATGTGGCTACAAAGCCTTTTAAGTGAGTTATTAAATAACGCTCGATCACACATTCATCAAAATTTAGAAAAGCATATACAAGCGCATGAATCATAAACAAATTCTCTCGGTTCCAACCAATATAATTACTGGTTTCCTCGGCGCTGGAAAAACATCAGCTATTTTGTCTTTATTAAAACAAAAACCGACTAATGAACGGTGGGCTATTCTGGTTAATGAATTTGGAGAAATAGGTGTAGATGCCAACCTAATAAAAAGTCAGCTTAGCAACAGCAAAGATATTTATATACGAGAGGTTTCTGGCGGTTGTATGTGTTGTGCTTCAGGCTTACCGATGCAAGTCGCATTGAACCAATTACTCACTGAGGCAAAACCAGATAGGCTTTTAATAGAACCTTCGGGATTAGGCCACCCATTAGAAGTGTTACAAATACTCTCAAATCAATACTATAAAAATATTTTAAGCTTAAATAAAACCATTACACTGGTCGATGCTAGAAACTTAACCAATCCCCGTTACACAGGGCATGATATTTTTAATCAACAGTTAAACATTGCAGATATTATCGTCGGTAGTAAATACGATCTTTATCGAGCTAGCGATGAACAAGCACTGCTTGATTTTGTTGATACAAGAATAAAAAAATCAATCAAACCTGTTTTCATCTCGCATGGCCAGTTATCCGTCGATTTGCTTATTGGCAATACGCAATTTCAAGTGCAAACTAAACAAAAAGATCTCACACATGCTTCGTCAACGATAGTTTCACCAGAGCCTATACCTGAATCTGGTTTTATTAGAGCTGTCAACAAAGGTGAAGGTTTTCAAAGTATTGGTTGGCGTTTTTCAGCTAACAAAATTTTTGATCATAAAAAATTGTCTACTTTTTTGACTCAATTGAGTGTCATTAGAATCAAAGCAGTTTTTATCACAACAGATGGCATATATAGCTACAATACCGTTGATGATGGCATTGTTGAATCGATATTAGATAAATCGACATTAGCTGAATTAGCATTAAATGAACGTAATGAAAGCCGAATAGAAATCATCAACACTGAAATTAACGAAGGATGGGAAGCAAAACTACTGAACATAATTAATTAGGCATGATTAACTAAATAAAACTAACTTGAGCAATTTATAACAAGTATTTAATGTAATAACTGAAGATCGCCACAAACAGAATGTTAAAAATAAATGCGATACTCTATTAACAATTGTTACACTACCTACAATTGCTCTCCATATTCACGAGCATTTACAATAAGCTCAAAATTACAACAGCAAACAAATAGGTAGCGTTTAAAATATGAAAAACTCCTTTATTTTAGCTCTTCTGTTGTCGGTAACTGTAGCTTCAACTTCGCACGCGTCTGCAATTAAGCAAACAAAAGGCGATTTTGAAGACAAGTTCCGTCAATTAGACGAAGTACTTCCCACGCCAAATGTTTATCGCAACGCAGCAGGTGAACCTGGTGAAAACTACTGGCAGCAAAAAGTTGACTATAAAATTAAAGTGTCGCTTGATGAGAAAAAACGTCGCATCACCGCTACAGAAGACATTACGTATAAAAACAACTCGCCTTACCGCTTAAAGTACTTATGGGTACAGTTAGATCAAAACCGCTTTAAAGACGACTCAATCGCGAACATGGCGAATAACTTTGGTGGCATAGGTCGTCGAGGCCCAGTGAACACCATTGGCGATACAGATAAAGCGACTAAATTAAACCTTAACGAATTACGCGCAATGCACTTCAAAGCCGATAATGAGTTAGGCTATGAAATCAGTGCAGTTAAAGACAGCAGCGGTAAAAAATTATCGTTCACCGTAGTTGGTACACAAATGCGTATCGACCTGCTTAAGCCGCTTAAATCAGGTGATGACATTGAGTTTACGATTGATTTCGCCTTCAACATTGTTGAAGAAGATGCCGTATCAGCGCGCTCAGGTTATGAAAAGTTTGAAGACGGCAACGACATTTTCTTATTAGCCCAATGGTTCCCGCGTTTACACGCATACACAGATTACGAAGGTTGGAACAACAAAGAATTTTTAGGTCGTGGTGAATTCACGCTTGAATTTGGTGACTACGAAGTAGAAATCGACGTACCTGCCGATCACATTGTCAGTTCAACGGGTGAATTAGCAAACCCGAAAGACGTGCTAACGTCAACTCAACGCAAGCGTTTAGAAGAAGCGAAAACCGCAAAGCGTCCAGTGTTTGTTGTTACTGAAGAAGAAGCACTAGAAAACGAAAAAGAAGGCACAGATAAACGTAAAAAGTGGAAGTTTAAAGCTAAAAACGTTCGTGACTTTGCTTGGGCTTCATCGCGTACGTTTATGTGGGACGCAAAAGGTTACAAGCAAGGTGGTAATGTACAAGATCACGTCATGGCGATGTCTTTCTACCCAGTTGAAGGTGGTGACTTATGGAAGAAATATTCGACTGAGTCAATTATTCACACCATGGAAGTCTACTCGCGTTATTCTTTTGATTACCCGTACCCAACGGCTCAGTCAGTCAATGGCCCTGTAGGTGGTATGGAATACCCAATGATCACGTTTAACGGTCCTCGTACTGAATTACGTGATGATGGCGACCGTACTTACTCACAAGCAGAGAAACGTTTTCTGATCGGTGTTGTTATTCACGAAGTTGGCCACATTTACTTTCCAATGGTCGTAAATTCAGATGAGCGCCAATGGACATGGATGGACGAAGGCCTTAACAGTTTCTTAGACGGTATTGCTGGTCGCGAATGGGATCCAACGATTCCATGGGGCGTTGAGCCACGTGACATCACAGGTTATATGAAGTCTGAAACGCAAGTGCCAATTATGACGCAATCTGACAGCGTTTTACGCCTTGGCCCTAATGCTTATACTAAGCCTGCTGCGGCATTAAACATTCTTAGAGAAGTTATTTTAGGTCGTGAATTATTTGACTTTGCCTTTAAAGAATATTCTGAGCGTTGGATGTTCAAACGCCCTACACCGTCTGATTTTTTCCGCACAATGGAAGAGGCATCTGGTGTTGATCTAGATTGGTTCTGGCGTGGATGGTTCTACTCAACAGATCACGTTGATATTTCAATCGACAAAGTTTACAAAATGCGTTTAGACACGCACAACCCTGATATCGATTTTGCCCGCTTACGTGATATTGAAAACGAGAAACCGTCTTCATTATTTGTTGAGCGTAACAAAGCTGAAGGTAAAACACTTTGGGTTGACCGCAATAAAGACGTAACTGACTTTTACGACGAAAATGACCGCTTCACGGTGACAAACAAAGAACGTAACAAGTACCAAAAATTCCTGAAAGATTTAAAACCTTGGGAAAAAGAAACCCTTGAACGTGCGATCAAAGAAGACAAAAACTACTACGTGTTAGAGTTTTCTAACAAAGGTGGTTTGGTGATGCCAATTCTTCTTCAATTAACGTACAAAGACGGTAGTGTTGAAGATCAATACATTCCTGCTGAAATCTGGCGCCGTACCCCTAAACAAGTTCGCAAACTGATCGTTACTGATAAAGAAAAAGAACTGACTAGCGTAGTTGTCGATCCAGGTTGGGAAACGGCTGACGTTGATGTAGAAAACAACCACTACCCACGTCAAATCATTCCTTCACGTGTCGAAGCTTACAAAGCGAAGAAGAGTACGGCAAAAGTAAGCCGAGATATCATGCAAGATATCAAAACCGAACTTAAAAAAGATGAAGACGAGAAAGAGAAAAAGGATAACTAATGCCTAAAAGTGTTTCTCTTTTCATCGCAGTTTTGATGTTAATGGTAGCAAGCGCATCTGCGCTTGCTCACCAGCAAAAAGCCGCAGAATCAACGGTTTTATTTAACAAACACTCAGGCCAACTAGAGATAATGCACCGCTTTTACATGCACGACACGGAACACGCCGTTCAAGCATTATTCGACAAACATGCTGATATTTTGGATTCACAAAAAACACAGCAACAGTTTGCTGATTATGTCGCGAAACAGTTTCTTGCGCGCAAGCTAGATGACAGTGCACTCACGTTAAAAAATGTCGGTTACGAAGTAGAAGGTAAGTTTTTTTGGGTTTATCAAGAAGCAACATTATCTACCGATTTAACCGGCATAAAACTCTACAATGGCGCGTTAAGAGAGCTATGGCCCACCCAAATCAATATGGTCAATATTGAAGGGAAAGGCAAAATACGTACGCTAAATTTTCGCGACAATGAAGATTGGTTAACGGTAAATTTCGAACCTTGATCAACCTAAGAATATAGTCGCTGATTAGACAGTCTTTTATACAAAAATCCCCGCTAAGCAATTAGCGGGGATTTTTTTGTCGGTAGACATTAAAGATTAAAACTTTTATCACCTTAAAGCCTTATTCATTGGTTAAAACAACGCTCTAAATATACAATAAAGTTTGAAATTTTATAAAACCACATGCTCTGTGATGAACTAAATAGTGACAATAAAGATTGAAACTTTTAAGTTTGGTGGCTCAGATAGCTGTGCTTTGGAAATTAGAGAAAGATAGGCAGCTTTGATACCAGCCTGTGTGAAAACTCAGTTTTGATCACCTTTTGGACTAAGTACACAATTGAT
>DAINNQ010000033.1:0-13524 GCA_036735825.1 Alteromonadaceae bacterium
CCTCATATTTATCCCATCGAATGGTCATGGTATCACGTCCTCCTATTGGCGATTAAAACCACGATACACTATTATGATGTGAAAGTCTGTGACAAAAGAAATTATTGCAGCTGTTTTCAATGAAATTTAGTAAATCACCATTGAAGTACTAAATAAAAAATTATCTTATACTTCAATCGCTTTTACTTAAAAAATAAAGTTAGTAGTTGTTATTTTTAATTGTCTCATGCACAAAACGTAGTTTATTTAATGCTGAAATTGAAATAACAAAAGGGTACGCATCATCGATTCCCATACTACGGTTCACAGCATTCAGTGATTGTGTTAATCGACACCAATCATTAAACAATTGGGTAAAACTAATAGCAAAATATGCCTCGTCAGCATGATCATATTTCACCAGCGGGTTTTTAACTTCTTTCCCCGCAATACTTAATTTGCAATCATTGGCTGTTTCTAAAGTATCAACCATATGTAAATAATGAGCCCACGTTTCAGCCCAATCTTCCCAAGGGTGCATACTGGCATAAGCGCTGATCCAAACATTTTGCCAGTTTTCACTAGGGCCATTGGCATAATAATGATCTAATGCACTTTTGTAATCGATTCTTTCATCACCAAAAAGTTCGCGAAATTCTGCCAAGCGATCCGAGTCTTTGATCAATCGATCCCAATAATAGTGACCAGACTCATGCCTAAAATGTCCAATTAACGTACGATATTGTTCATTCATTTTTTCACGCATTTCAATTCGTGAGCTATGATCGGCTTCATTCAAGTTAAGTGTTATTAAGCCTGAGCTATGGCCTGTCATAACAAATTCTTTCATAGCAAGTTCATTGCCATATTCATCTTCAACTTGGTCTTCTAAAAATGAAAAGCCTAAACCATTAACGTTATCAATAATACGATCAACAACGGGTAAGTTTAATTTAAATAATGTGTATAATAATCGCCGTTTTGAACGTTCCATTCGGTACCATAAAAGCATATTCCCTTCTTTTTCAAGGTTTGGAATAACGACATTAAGACGACATGATTCACAAAATTCATGATTATCTTCTACTGGGATCATCCAATTACAAATATCATGTAACCAATAGTTTTTACATTGCTTATATAACTTATCATTGTGAGCAACTTGGTAGGTATTCTGAGGAGTAATTGTAATAACTGTAAGCTGTAATTCATCAGGCAAAAATCCCAACATACTATTACAGCTAACACATTTAGTATTAGAGAAATGTAACGTGTTGCCACATTGGCACATAAAGGTTTTCAAATTTATTCTCGCAAAAAGTTATGCATGACGCTTTATTCAAAATGTAAAGATAAAGTAATTAACAACTTTTCATTTTGTAATAATTTACACTTGAATATCAAGCACAGGACAGACTAACAGGATTTCTAAAAATCGTAATGTATTTTCAATGATTTTTACTATTTTAAATCTGGTTATTTTTTAGTAAAACTAGGTGGGTATTTGATTTTAAATCTTATTTCCCTCATATTAGCTTTATCGATAAAGCAGTAAAAAAGCTAATTTAACACTATGCGTAACGCTATTATTCATTGTTTATACTTTATATTTTTTACGCTCAGTTTGAAGTTATCTTCAACGACTTTTGCTGAACAATTACACTTTGCATCAATTGCTCAGTTAAGCGAGCAAGAAGTCGCTTTAAAAGTACTTCCGCAAATTTATCAACACCTTGGGCAAGAAATCACCATAACGCCATTACCTGCCAATAGAGCCCAATATGAAGCCAACAGCGGTAAAAAAGACGGCGAGATCCTCAGAATTTATAGTTATGGCGAGCAAAACAACAATGTGATCCGCGTACCTACGCCCTATTACTCGTTAACAACGGGGGTATTTTCTCGTAATGACAGAAAGATCATAGTGAACAGCCAAAGTGATCTAAGCAAATATCGGATTGGAAAAGTAAGAGGTGTAAAGCATACTGAAAATGCCACGAAAGGATTAATGCGTGTTTATAACAGCAATAACTCAGAGCAGTTATTTAAACAATTACAACAAGGTACTATAGATATTGCTTTAACTAATTATTTAAATGGTGAATTGACCATTAAAAAATTAAATTTAAATAATATTGTCGTGGTGAATAAAGCGCTGGATCATGAGCCGCTATATCATTATTTATATAAAAAGCATCAACATTTAGTGCCTCAAGTTGACGAAGCAATCAAGCAACTTAGCGCATCGGGCGCATTAGATCAGATGATTAAAAAAGCTGAAAAAGATGTTTATTAACATTGGCTTGTTAGCCGTTAACATAACAGATGATATTAGTAGCAAAAGTCTTTCCTAAATGACCGCAGTTTCTCCAGAAAATAAAATATTTATAATTGGTTTGCCAAGAACAGGCACCACGAGTTTTTGTTGTAAATTACTAACGTTTCATTTTACTGTCGCGCACACCGCTTATACTGAAAAAACCTTCAAGCAAGCACAGGTCATTGCTGATACACCAATTTTCGCGGATTACCCGCAATTATTTCATCATTACCCCAACAGTAAATTTATTTATTTAGAACGAGATTTACACTTATGGTTACCTTCTATAAAACAATTATTGCTGCGCATGCATCGCAATATCACCCGTGAAGACGGCGGATTCAATCCAATCATTAAACGATGTTATAAAAAGGTATTTTCTGAATTTACCCTAGAGAATATTCAATCAGATCCATTTCTAACGCAATGTTATCGGCGTCATCAAAATGAAGTGTATGGATTTTTTGAGCAACATCCGAATTCATTGCTAACAATTGATATTAGCCACCCCACGAGTTTAGCCAAACTATTATCGTTTTTAGAGCTACCAGCAATTGAAGGAACATTTGATAAAATGAATGTCGCGGGGAAAGTGACTGCATGGAAAGACTTAAAACACGGCAACAAAGTGGAATCTACAAACAATGGCAGATCGGGGCAATTGCCGTATTTGTAATACTGTTGAAAATAATTTTTCAAATACGTTAATAACAATACCTCTAAATATCTTTCAAAAAATACTTATTAAGAACTAACGGCTATCAATAACATGAAGCTCGGTTTGCCGACCATCAACGTAATGCACGCCATGTTGATCAAAAAACGCATTTTCTTCAAGCATGATCCGTATTTCTTTGCCCCAGCTGGGTAAATACACCGCGTTATTTAATTCTATTGAATACATGGTATTCAAATGTAGCGGATAATCGCCGCTGCCTGGAACAGCTTGTTGTGCATCCCACATTCCCAATGTTGTTCCTGCACCATGACCATGATAACCAATGGGATGGGTATAGATAGTAGGTTTTAATCCCTTAGCAATTGCTTGTTGACGTGCCATAGCAAGCACTTCGTTTCCAGTTCGGCCTTGCTTAAACAATGCCGTAAAAATATCTTGCAGTTGGTTACCTGTTTTAAACGCGTCTATTAGCTCTTTTGGTGGCGACGTTTCATTTGGATTTAAGACATAAGCATGCTGTTGAGTGTCAGTGTTAAGCCTTAAATAAGTCAGGCCAAAATCAACGTGTAATAGATCACCTGCCTGAATAACATTGCTTGCAGGAGCCGTTAAATTCGCTTCTACATTGGCTGCACTTTTTCTTTGAATGTCCACAGAAGGATGAAACCAAGCTTGTAATTTCAGCGCCTGCACTTTATCCCTAAACCACCACTGTAGATCTTCTGATGTGGTTTCTCCAACCGTGATCACCTCGTTGGAAAATCCTTGAGCAATAATGCGATGTGCTATCGCTTCTAATTTTTCATACCAGCGCATTTCTTCAGGAATGCGTTGCTCTAGCCAAGCAACCGCTAGCTTTTCAGCTGAGATCACCCGTGAATGATATGGCTGTGGTAATTCAATAAATAACCTTTCTTTATCCGTTGCCACTAAACCATCGGCATGCGCCCAATGTTTAGACTGATTAATGCCTATTGTTTTTGGCTGATGTTTATCAATGAGCGCGACTAACGCTTGCCATTGTTGTGGATGAGTTTGTTTATTCCAAGCTTTTTCAAAAACACTGCCGACATTATATGGTGCGATAGCATACGCATTGACCGTATTATCGGTATTGCGAGCAAACACAAGCATGGTAGTGCGGCGAGCAGACAGCCAAGTCGAAGGAAGCATTGTTTTTAGAACAGGATCTTCATTATATTCTCGACTGATCAAAATCCACATATCCATGGCATTTTCATTCATCAAGCGCGGCAAAAGCTGCTTAACACGTAATTGTGTTAACTCATCAATAACCGCCGCTCTTTCTTTCATCGAAAGAATACTACTTGCTAAATCATCGACTTTGTCTGATAAAACAGGTGTTGCAAAGCTCATGGTTGAAAAGAATAAAATTAGGCTGACGAATGCTGATAAAAACATCACAAACTCGGGGAATTGTTAAACAGTGCCAATGATAATAACAACATCCGCTTAAAAGTCTTAGAAAAATAAAAGCCCGTCAACAAGACGGGCTAGTTTTAGTCTACATAACGCGACAAGCGCGGTAACTCAATAATCATGATTTAAAAATCATATTTATAGCTAATGCTAAAACCTGTTCCTACTTCTTTTTCGCGCACAGCAATATCAGATTGTGATACCTCTTGCGATTCATCAAGTAAGTTCTTCACTTTTAACTTAATTTGCGAATTAAAGTTAGGATAGTAGGTATAAACCAAATCTAACGCATGGAAAGGTTGTTCAAGCGCATCTTCACGACCACCAACACCCGATGCCAAAATACGCTCGCCAAACACGTTATACACTAATGATGCTGAATGATTTCCATCAGCAGAATCATAGTTTAACTGCAAATTGACTACGTATTTAGAATGACCACTCATACGTTTAGTTGGGTTAGTTAAGTTGCCCGCCAAACTTGGATCAATACTTACTTCAGAATCACTTAAAGTAATATTACCTGAGGTGAAAAAACCATCCGCTAAGTAAACTAAGTCGTGCATCCATTCCAGCTCAACCCCTTTAACTTCACCTGTTTCACCGTTCACAAAGGTTGCTGAATAATCTTCATCACCAATTTGTAGTACAGTTTCAATTGGCGCTTGAATATCTTTATAAAAGGCAGCAATGGTGTAGTTGTCACCATTTTCTGAATAATATTCATAACGTAAATCGTAGTTTTTAATCGGGCTACTTTGTAAACCAACACGACCAAAGGTACGAATATCGGTTAATGGGTCATAATAGGCAACAGGCACAACTTCACGTAAGTCAGGTCTAACAACAGTTTCACCGTAACTGGCGCGAATTTGGTATTGTTCACTACCTAAATAAGTAAACGCCAATGAAGGATATAAGTCGTCACTATTAATACTACCTGCTTCAATTTTTTCAGGCGCCCAGAAAATATCTAGCTCTTCTTTACCAAAAATTAAGCTTGAAGTACCTACCGACGTTTGCTTGAACTCTTCATAACGTAAGCCACCACTGAAACGGAATTGCTTAAAAATCACATCGAATGAGCCATAAGCCGCATCAATTTTTTGAGCAGCAATATAATCATCGGCATCTGGTGCTGTTGGTTCATTAAAATCAACAAGAATACGTTGTCCGTTAATAAAGCTATCGCTCAAATAACCACTGTTTGCTAATGGTGATTGTGAACCGTCATTAATGATAATGCCTGAGCCAGATTTATTATGAACGGCAAAACTTGATGTGCTGTAGTTACGACCACGGTCTGAAAAATCATACCCTGCTTTTAACTCAAGCTCATAACCATCGCCATACACAGGAAGCGTTAAGTTACCACCGTAAGAGTTGACTCTATCTTCCATGTCGGTGTAAGAATAAACCGCTCGGTTGTCATCCCCAGTGATATTTGAATTGGCATAAACACCATTGTCAAAATTATCTCTGAAATTAAACTTAGAGCTAAACGGAATTTCTGTTTTCGCTTTTGAGCGAGTGTACTGCCAGTCAAAACCAAGTCCCCAGTAATCAACAAAAGTATGCTGACCAATTAACTGAGAAACATGAAGCGTGCGCTCTTCATAATCAAATTCATGCACACGGTTGGCTCTGTCATCTGTGGTTATAGTAAAAACCGTACTTCCTGCTGGGCTTTCTAAACGTGAAATTTCAACTTCGTCTTCGTTATCAACTAAGTATAAGTTGTTCCATGAAATAGAATGATTATCCAGTTTATAACCTAAATTAAGCACACCGCTATAACGCTCATTTTCAGTGGTAACAGTTGAGTTTTTCACGGTATTAAAACATGAGTTCGCCACATCTTCTGCTGTTGCTAACGTTGTTGAACAATCGGCAGAAACATCTTGTGAAATCACTGAGCTTTTCTTTTGCGCTGCATCCCATTTGTTTTCATAAGCAATTGACGCTAAAAAGCCAAATCGACCACCAAAATGGTTTTCGTCAAAACTATTACCGATGTGCGCTTTAACATTATAACTCGGATCAAGTGACTCTTCTGAAACAACTAAATCACGTGGTAATGAACTAAGTAAGCCGTTATTAATAGCAATCGCTTGTTCTGATACTGATTGGCTATCGCTTTCTGTTAAGTTAGAACGCTTAATGATGTTGTCGATGGTGAAACGACCACGATAATTCACTATCGCTTGACTTAATTCTTCTGAAATACCACCGCTTGGACGATTATAGGTGTAACCGTTGTCAGCACTTGTGTCGTGTGCCAAGCCAACTTCTAAGCTTGAGGTAAATTCGCTTGGTACAGATTTAGTACGAATATCAATCGCACCACCACCAAAAGCTGCTGGCATGTTCGCTGAGAAAGCTTTTTGAACCGCCATGCTTTCGATAATGCTTGATGGAAAAATATCAAGCGGCACAACGTTTCGAGTTAAATCTGGGCTTGGAATATTTGCGCCATTTAATCGAGCGCTAGAGTAACGTTCACCAAGGCCACGTACATAAATAAATTTGTCATCAACCAATGTTAAACCCGTTACGCGCTTTAAAGCTGATGCCGCGTCACTATCACCGGTTCTCGACATTTGCTCAGCACCTAAAATGTCGGCAACAAATGCTTGGTTTTTTCTTTCAGCAACAACCGCTGCCGCACTACCTTGTAAACGCGTTGCTTTAGCAACGACCTCTTCCATGACTTGTTGCTCTTCTTGAGCTAACACGGCATGAGTCTGAGTAAACAAACCTAGCCCCACAGCAACCGCGAGCTTTTGGAGTTTATGTTGATTTGTCATTATTATTTCCTAATTCAACGTTTAATATGAAGCTCATTAAAAATTCAATAAAAAGGCGCCGGTCAATGAATGTTTGGCGCCTTAATAGTCATTAATAACGAGATTAGTCGTTGTTTGCAGCTGTAACCGCAGCTTCTACCCACTTGTACCATGCAGAGCTAGTATCTTGATCAGATACCGCACCAACATAATCTACTGTGTCGAAGAAACTACTGTCTAACGTTGATAAATCATTCGCTGAAATAGTAATGGCTGTAGAGGCAGTATTGGTTGAAAAACCATCCGCTGATAATACATCGGCATCACCACCAACACGGATATTTGAACCACCGTTTTCATACCAAGCTTCTACTGACATGTTTGCAGGCATTTGGGTGGCATCTTTAAATTCTGCTACACAAGCCATCACTGAGTTATGGAATTTGATTTCAGCAGCATTTTTCAAACCATCTGATTTAAATTCAATACATTCAGTACCATTAGTTGAATCTGTTTTAATGGCTAAAGCGTTGTAGTAGTTAGTTTTAATTGCATCGTCAAACTTGTGCGCTTGTGAAGGATCTTCATCACGTACCGAAGCACCATCTGTAGTAATAACAGTTACGTTAGCAATCGTTGGGAAAGACGTTGGCGCGTCGCTATAATCATCACCACCATTTTTCTCACCATCAGTTTCAAAACCGTTATTACCCATGTAAGCTACTGCACCGTCACGAGTGGTTACTGTACCGTGTTGAATATATAAAAATTGAGCATTACCTTGCCAGCCAGCATCAATATCAATCGCATCATCTTGAGTGTCTGTTACGACAATATGTTTGATGTTAGACGCGCCACCGAAAAATTCGATGCCGTCATCAAATCCTTGGTGAATGTGGATATAATCAAATGCTGAACCAGAACCAACCGCATTAAGTGTTAATGAGTTTAAGTCGTCACCTTCACCACCAACACGTGGGCCTGAACCTGCGTACCAAATTTTCGCCCATTTGATGTTACCGCTTCCGTCAGTGTTATCATTACCACCGAAGTAGCTAGTGATACCTTCTGACGCTACGTTACATGTGTTTGCAGCGCGTTGTGCGTTAGTACATTGGTTAGTTAAACCATTACCATTGATGATGATCCCGCCCCAATCTGCGTATTGTGCACCTTTACCTTCTAAATCATGACGATCATAAGCAAACGCCGAAGTAAACGTTACTGGTTTTGCTGATGTACCAACCGCTTGAATTTTTGCACCACGTGCAATACGGATAATCGCTTCACCCGATTTAAATGCTAATGTTGCACCTGGTTTAACTGTCATCGTTGGGCCATTTACTGGCACTGTGAAACCTTCATCAGTACGACCGTCAGTACCAATTAATAAAGCATCTTCAAATACGTGTATACCGCCTTCAGGTAATTCTTCAAACGTTAAGTTCGCAGTGATGTGAATATTTTTGCTAGCAAACGAATCATTGTATAAACAATCTAAACCGTCAAATGAACCTTCTACTAAACCTGCATCTGTTTGATAACTTGCACATTCAACTGGGTCAGTTGTTCCAGCATTCGTAACATTATTTGAGTTACTTACGCTATTGTCTGTTGTTGAACTATTGTCGTTAACTGTTGGGTTTATTTTGATATCGCCACCACAACCAACTAATGTTAAAGCACAGGCAATCGCACTTACTTTAAATAATGATTTGATTTGCATTTCTTTTTGCTCCAAAGCTTAATTTTAAATGTGTTCAAACTGGCTAAATGAAGTTCTGTCATTGTTTTGTATTAAGAACATCAAAAAAACTTCACTTAGACAGCTTGACTAAAAGTTGACGCTATCCTACGGAGTAAAAATGACAGAAATGTTTTAGAAATATGTAGTTTTTGTTTCGCAAAAATGACAAACAGATGACAAGCTATCGACAAACGAAGTACTGCCTACTACGCAAAGCTTTAAAAGTAAGGTAAAGTACTCAATGATTACGACACACTGCCGATAACATAACAATTACAAAAGGCTCACATGTATCTATGCTAAAAAGCTTAACCATTGATGAACTTAAAGTGGGAATGCACGTTAAAGATATAATTCTTAAAAACAGCAACCACAAAGTGAAAAACCAAGGGGTAGTTAACTCCGCTAGAACGATTGAGCTGCTTAAAAAACAAGGCGTTGCTCGGGTCGTCATTGAGTGTGATGATGAATGTGAGGATGAAGTTAACGGGAAAGCCCAAAGCCCAGACACTGAAGACGATGAAAAAAACACACCAGAAGAAGCGATTGATGAAACTCAGTCATTAGCCGATGAATTTAATCGTTCTTGTGAAATTTACGATGAAGCGACAGAAAGTGTCAGAGAGCTTTTTCTCAATACCTCTATGGGCAAACCACTTAGCCCAGAATCAATGAGTTTGCTTGCTGGAGAAATCACCAGTTCGCTTTTACGCAATGAACATGCGATCACCATATTAACCCGTATTCGTGAAAAATCGAATTATCAGTGGGAACATGCCATTAATTGTGGTGTTCTCATTTGCGGTTTCGGCTTATATCTCGGCTTGAAAAAAGAAACCGTTCAAGAAATGACCCTCGGTGCACTACTGCATGATATCGGCACAGCAAAAGTATCAAATGCTATTTTAGATAAGAATGGCGAATTAACTGCCAATGAACTCTCGGTTGTCAAAAAACATGTGATCTGGGGCGTAGAACTTGCTAAACGTGATAATTTTTCTAGTCCAATCATCATTGATATGATGGTTAATCATCACGAAAGATTAGACGGCTCAGGCTACCCTAGAGGGCTTTCTAGTAAAAAACTCTCTAAACTCTCACGCATGACAGCAATTGTTGACGTTTATGACGCCATGACGGGTGATAAAGCTTATAAAAAAGGCGAACTACCACAAGCGGTATTAAGACATTTATTAAAAGAAAGTAAAAAGTTTGACCCCGAGCTTGTACAACAATTTATTAAATATATGGGCATTCACCCAGTCGGCTCTTTAGTTTTGTTATCAAATGAAAAGCTCGCCGTCGTACTTGAAAGTAACCGCATTGAACCACTCAAGCCGAAAGTAAAAGTTATTTATAATCTAAAACTTGAGCGTTTCTCTAAGCCCGCAGATCATGACTTGACCGAGGAAGACTTTGGTATTGTAGCCACTGTACATGCCAGTGATTATCAAATTAATCTCAATAAAGTAATAAGAGATATTGTCACTTAGCAAATCCTTTATTTCAACGTTATATTATTGATCCCATTTACTCATTTTACGATAAATGGTTGAAGGGTTAATGTCTAAAGCAGCTGCTGCTTTTGAAATATTTCCGTTATGTAAAAAAATAGCTTTTTCAATGGCTGCTCTTTCAACGGCTTCAAGAGATTCTATTTCATTTACAGAACTAATATTTATAGAGTCTGAATCGAAACTTTCATTGACATGCCTTGGATTATTTAAAGGTGAATGTTCAGGTTCAACTTCAAGTGCTTGTTTTAACATATCCAAAGTAATAAGTGATTCATCAAACAAAATTGAAATTTGATGCAAAGCATTCTCTAATTGCCTAACATTACCTGGCCACTGATAAGAATTAACAAAAAGCTTTGCCTCTAAATCATAACCAACAAATGATTTATTATATTGCTCATTAAAAAGACTCATAAAATGAGAAGAAAGCGTTATTATATCTTCACATCGCATTCTTAATGGAGGAATGGCTAGCTTTATAACGCCTAAACGATAATATAAATCAGAGCGAAAGCTACCGTTGGTGGTTGCTTCTTTTAATGATGTTGAAGAAGCTGATAGAATTTGAGCTTCCAATGGAATTACTTTTTGACCTCCAAGCGGTGTAAATTCTCTCTCTTGAATAACCCTTAGTAATTTAGCTTGCAAAGTTAGTGGTAACGTCGTTATTTCATCCAAAAAAACACTGCCTTTACCTGCTTGTTCAAAAAGCCCCGTAAAGTCTTTATCAGCTCCTGTAAACGCTCCTTTTTTATGCCCAAATAACTGAGATTCCATTAAAAATTCCGACAGATTCGCACAGTTGTAAGCAATATACGGCTCATTTGAGCGATGACTTAATAAATGGCAGGATTTGGCAACCAACTCCTTACCTGACCCTGTCTCGCCTAAAATAAATATAGGTACATTAGCACCAGCAACTTGTCTAATATCACTTTTTAATTTCAGCATTGAAGCATGATCACCTACAAATAAATCATTAGATTTAGGTGAGCTATTATTACTTGCTAATCGAGACAAAATAACAGATTTTAGTTCTCGATTATTCCATGGTTTACATAGAAAATTATGAATAACACCTTGATTAAATCCATCAATCACAGTTTCGAAATCTTGAAATGCACTCAGCATAATACGATTACATTTTGGGTAATGAGTGCTTACTTTAGTTAAAAAATCCAAACCACTCATAAAAGGCATTCGTTGATCCGAAATGACAATGTCAGGTATTTGAGTATCAAAGGCTTTTAATGCTTCAGAAGGTGATGTAAAAGTCTTAATTTCAGCATCAACAGTATTTAAAACCCTGTGTAAGGCGTTTAGAATTTCCACCTCATCATCAACAAGGTATATCATAGGTTTAGTCATGAACTTGCTCACTTGATCTTTTATTATCTTTGACATAAACAATAATGGTACGCGATGAATTCTCTTCGATAACTTTCATTCTGTTGATATTTTCATTAGTTAATACGGCTCCTTCGACAAGTAGTTTTATATTTCCTTCATTAATTACATCATGGGCTAATACCATACCCTCTCTTAATTCACATAATGAACATGCTCGCTCAAATGAGTATTCTTTGTTGTTCATCATTTCTATAAAGTGATACAGAACTTTAGAATCTATGTGTGATTGACAATATTTTTTAATTGTAACCATTGCCCGATCTGGAATTACTTTATTTCCTGTCGTTAAACCGGAAACGATTTCATCAAATAAAATAACCACTCGTAAAATTTTAGAACCTAAAGGAGTAGTTTCTTGGTGAGGTTTTGTCTGTTTTTTATGATCTTCTACTTGCTCATAAAGATATTTCACAATATGAGCACTAGGTTTAAGGATATCGACAATTTCCATGTATTGAGCACTTAATTTGAAAGAGTTTTGGAACAATCGCATTTCATCGTATGTATACAAACTCCTTGGTTTAACTAATAACCCCTTATCAATTCCTAATAAGCCTATACGATATAACAAAGCAGAAATATAAATATCAACACTTTGCTTTTCATTTAACCCCATAATTTTAGCTAGTTGTTTTGCTTGCTCAGCCACTCTATGTTCATGACCTTGTTGATCATTCAAAAATGTGGCGCTTAAAGTAGAAAGCAAAGTTAATAATTGTCGTACTGCTAATTCTTTAGACTCAAGTACTTTATGTCTTTGTTCTTGTTCGCTTATGATCTCCATAATAACATTACCCATTGTCTCCATGTTCAATTGGGCTATATTTTTACTTTTGTTCAAATGCTTTATTTTTCTATGCTGCTTTTGTATTGCAACTAAGCCTATGGTTAATTCTTTTAATTTTGCCTTCAGTTCTTGATTGTTCCATGGCTTAGAAAAATAAGCGACTGCGCTAGCTTCATTTATCGCTTTTTCTGCTTCATCAAGATCTGCATATCCAGTCAAAACACAACATTTAGTAAATTGATTGAGCTTTCTAATTTCGGCCAAAAAATCTTCACCTGCCATTTCAGGCATTCTCATATCAGAAATAACAAGATGAGTTGGATTTAATGAAAAAAACGACAGAGCTTCAATTGCAGAGTTAAAAGTATGAATAATAAAGTCATTCTTTAAGACTCTTTCTAAAGAATTTAAAACTTCAGGTTCATCATCCACAATTAAAATGCTTGGACGCATAATATCTCCATTTTTACTTTTGAATAAATAGCTTAGCTAATACTATACTGTCATTAAGTATAGAACATGATGGATAAACACAATGAAAGGATCGGTTTTAAGCGGGTTTGAAAGGTTTGTCACGGAAGAGTATGGCTTAGCACAATGGCAAAGTTTAATTGATAAAGGGGCAAGTTCAACTGAAGGGATTTATTTTACCACCGATCTTTATGACGATAATGAACTAATCATCTTAATTAACATGCTAAGTTCAGATATTGCTACCCCACCTCATTTAATACAACAATCTTTTGGCAAATATATATTCCCTATTTTATACGCCAGTATTAAAGATATGGTTAAAGATGTAAAAAGTCTCTTTGATTTTCTTGTTGCCGTAGATAAAGTTATTCATATAGAAGTTCAA
>DAINNQ010000034.1:0-13426 GCA_036735825.1 Alteromonadaceae bacterium
TCTTAACGTAGCCTTATTTATTACGTGTCAATATGGCTACAAATGATTAAAGGGAAATTCGACTGAGTAAACTATGCTACCTTATTGAATAATATTAGCGAGATTTACTATCAAAAAGTTAATTATAGTTGAGTGTTGTTAAATAACACATTTTCCCTTTTTCAATAAAGTCATTTTTGCAATTTTGAGCCTCTTTTTTAACGCACTACGTTAATCAATTTTTTTCATTAAACACTATAAAATATTTAGCTTTTCTTATTAATGAGAAAAAGACATCATCGCCGAAATTTTTCACTGATATTTTATGATCTGGGGATCATGTTCTAAATATCTCAACAGTTGAAACTGTAAGGCAGAGCAAATTAAGAAATGAAAGAGTTATTCTTGGTGATTATCATTTTAATCACATTGGTTGGTTTAAGTGTGGGCTTAACTGTAAATCAACAGAGCTTTGCTTCATCTCAAGTCGTGAACAAAATTATGGATTCATGCAAAAAAGTGCCAACCCTGGTCAGTTATTCAGCGGTTGAACCTCAAGAAGATTTAATCAATTGTATTAACCTGCAATTGGAAATGATGGATTATCGTTTGATCTCTGAATTACCTGATTCTGATAATCACTAAGGTGATTTTGTCTCGAGGCATTTTATGTTCTCGTTAAACAGTTAACGTTAATCCATCAATTTTGGTAAGCGTTAACTGTTTCCCAGATTAAACATATTACTATGCTATTGGGCGAGTAAGAGCTCTATTTCTTGCTGATACTTTGCTTTTTTCTCGTCTGTAAAACCAACATGACTACTGACGATTTTTCCTGTTCTGTCAATGATAAAACTACTCGGCATACCTTTTAACTTAAATGCTCTCGCTATTTTTCCTTTAGGATCGTAAATAATCGGAAATTGTGCAGGGATTTCACTTAAAAACTCTGCCGCTAAGCTTTGTTCGGCATCTAAATTAACACTCAACACGGTAAAGTTTTTATCAGCATAGCTATGTTGTATTTCGTTCATCCACGGAAACGATTTTCGACAAGGTACACACCAAGACGCCCAAAAATCCACATAAATCACTTGCCCTTTGAGGCTGGCAACTTGTGCTTCAAACTTTGCTAAGGTGTCGTTGGCAAAACTAACACTTGAAACGGTCAACAAGACGAATAAAAGGCTGAATGTTGAAATGCTTTTTCTCACTAAACTTTCCTAAAATTTGTGGTAAACCATTGCTAGTTTACATAAATATCGATTCTTTGTAATCGCATTGTCACTGATGAATATTAAAATACGCTTATCAACTTATTTGGATGCGGCAATTTATTTAAATGTGGCAACTAGTTTAAATTCTCGATCAACTTGAAAATTTATTTACTTCTCTTTTTGAATTTTAACCATGTTGTTCACCTTTCCGAGTTTGACGTGGCGATTAACTACTTAAACGACTATAACTATTGGAGTGTCAAAACTCTGTGTAACAAAATATGAATACTTGGTTGTTTATCGCAAAAAATTGAGTTTCAATCGTAAGCAAGCAGATGCTGTTCAAATTCTGTCTTATGCTGGTTCAAGTTAAAAAAATAAAATAAAAGTGGGCTTTATGGATAAATCAATAACTATAAATGGTGAGAATTACCCTATCGACGTTGATAATGAAATGCCGTTATTGTGGTTCTTACGTGATCATCTGGAGAAAACCGGGACAAAATTTGGTTGTGGTGCGGGGCTGTGCGGCGCGCATGTACCGTTCATGTTGATGGCGTTGCAACACGTGCATGTATTACTCCCGTTGGCATATTAGCAGGCAAAGTGATCACCACAATTGAAGGATTATCTGAGCATGGTGATCATCCGTTACAAAAAGCATGGTTAGCGAATAATGTTCCACAATGTGGATACTGCCAAGCGGGGCAAATAATGAACGCCGCAGGATTTTTAGCGACAAACCCCAAACCGAGTGCTGATGAAATTGATAATGCAATGCAAGGGAATATCTGCCGCTGCGGAACATATCAACGAATTAAAAAGGCGATTGCCGATGCTGCCGATGAATTAGCCAAGGAGGTTTCATAATGAAAACTCTTGAGAACGTCACCAATATTAGTCGTCGTCATTTTATTAAAGCCTCGAGTGTCGCCACAGGCGGTTTAGTTTTAGGTGTGAGTGTACCTATGAAAACCATGGCTTTTGGTAATGCGGTACCAGCTGAAGCTGAATTTAATCCAAACGCTTTTATTCATATTCAAGAGAACGGTGATACATTAATTTACTGTGGCCGCTGTGAAATGGGGCAAGGTATCAGTACCGCATTACCTGCTGCCGTGGCAGATGAATTAGAGGCTGATTGGAGTCGAGTGACGGTTAAGCAAGGTGATGCCGATGAAAAATATGGCCCACAAGCAACGGGTGGTTCTGCCAGTATTCGTGTGATGTATGAACCTATGCGTGAAGCAGGCGCGGCGGCAAAATTAATGCTGATAGGCGCGGCAGCCAAAGTTTGGAAAGTCGCTGCAAGTGAATGTTCTGCGAAAAACCATTTTGTTTATAATGATCAAACGGGTCAGAAATTATCTTACGGACAACTGGCAAGCTTAGCGGCTACTCAGCCCGTACCAGAAAAACCGAAATTAAAAGAAAAATCAGAATATAACTATATTGGAAAAGCGTTACCTCGCCATGATCAAGGCCAAGTGGTGGTTGGTGAACGTATTTATGGCGTAGACACTAAAATCCCAGGTTTAAAATACGCGGCAATCACTCATTGTCCTGTACTTGGTGGCAAACTTAAATCTGTTGATAAAACTCAAGCATTAGCCGTGAAAGGTGTGATTGATGTTGTAATTATTGATCGCTTAGAGCATCCGTATGGCTCCATTGGTGGTGTCGCTGTGGTTGCTGATAATACTTGGACAGCACAACAAGCGTTAAAAAAACTCAATATTGAGTGGGATCTTGGTGAAAATGCAGTGTATGACACCGTCGCGTATAAACAGCAATTAGTTAAAAACGTCGAAAACCCTGCCGAATTAGCGACTGAGCGTGGTGATTTAGCATCGGCATTTAACAATGCCGCTCAGAGAGTAAAAGCTACCTATACAGGTGGTCACTTATCTCATTCGCCGATGGAACCGAATGCCAGCGTGGTTTTTGTTGAAAAAGATAAATGTGAAGTGTGGGCTGCCACGCAAGCACCAGCATCAATTCAAGAAGTGTTAGGTAAATACTTAAATAGAGAACCTAAGGATATTATTGTTCATGTCACTATGGCTGGTGGCGCATTTGGTCGTAAGTTTAAATGTGATTATGTGCATGAAGCGGCTGTGATTTCTGAAAAAACAGGCTTGCCAATCCAACTAACTTGGTCGCGCGAAGAAGACATGCGTACTGGGTATTATCATTCTATTAGTGCTCAACATATTGAAGCATCACTCGATGAAGAAGGAGTTGTCACGGGTTGGTTACATCGTACGGCTTTTCCACCGATTGGCTCGTTATTTAATTCAGCGCAGGTGAAACCAAGTAAAAATGATCTTTATTCTGTTGATAACTACCCGTTTGGCTTACCAAACTTTAGAAGCGAAATAGGTGATGCCAAAGCGCATACGCGTATTGGTTGGTATCGAGCCGTATATGCCATTTTTTATGGTTTTTCATTTAGTACATTTGCCGATGAATTATCATATAAAGCAGGCAAAGATCCGTTAACTTTCTTAAATCAGCTTTATGATGCGAATAACGTGGAAGAGCAACAAGAACAAGTGAATCGTTCTAAAAATGCTATTCAAATTGCTGCTCAGCAGTCAGGCTGGTTTGAACGCGATAAATTACCTAAAGGGCAAGCAATTGGTTTAGCCGTACATTTTAGTTTTCAAAGTTACGTAGCTATGGCTGTTCGCGTTGCAGTTGACGGGGATAACATCAAAGTATTGCAAGTAGATGCCGTGATTGATTGTGGGCAAATTCTCAATAGAGATGGTGCAACCGCGCAAATGGAAGGTGCGGTTGTGATGGGAATGTCGTTGGCATTAAGCACAGAAATTACCTTTCGAGAAGGTGCGGTGGTTAACTCTAATTTCCATAACTATCCAGTGATGCGCATTGCTGATATGCCAAAAGTTAATGTTCATATTGTTGAATCTGATCACAACCCTACAGGGCTAGGAGAACCAGGTGTTGCGCCATTTGCGCCAGCATTAGGTAATGCTATATTTGCAGCGTCTGGCAAACGTTTTCGTGATTTACCTTTTAAACCAATGACCGTTTAATTGCATAAATAGTTAGAATATAACCATTCAAAAGCCATAGCACTCTAGTTATGGCTTTTTGTTTTTTGATAGTCATAAGCCAACATGAAAGTTTAGGTTGAACCCTATTGTTCATTGATGGGTTGCTGTAAAATACCAAACACTAAAACACGTGTTCAAGGATAGATATGTTTATTAGCAGGTTTGTTGTATATTTTTGTCTTAATTTTCTGTGCCTTAGTGCTCATGCACAGTGGCTACCGTTCACACTTAAGAACAACCACATCACGTTTGACATAGAATTTAATGGTCACCCCGCGCGAGCTATTTTAGATTCTGGGGCTGCGATGAACGCAGTGAGTGAGTATTACGTTGAAAAATACCCAGAGGGAATCACTCGCACAGGAAGAGTCGTAGTAAAAGGGATCAATAGTAGTCAGAAGACTTCGCTGTATAATCGTGTGCCAATTACATTGTTTGGCACAGATCTCGTCTTCGATAAACTCATTGGTATCAATATCCCAGGCGCTGCTATTTTACTCGGCGCACCTTTCTTTCAGAAGTTTATTGTGCAAATAGATTTTCCTAATTCAAGAATGCAGCTTTTTCCTAAAAATTCGATAGATATGGATAAATTTAAAAACGTTAATGTTAAACGTCAACGAGGTACTTTGTTACCCGCTATTGAGGTGGAAGTTAATCTAGAGAAAATTTGGCTAACTTTAGATACAGGTAACAACGGTGGATTGTTTGTTCAGCGCAGTTATGCGGTAGAAAATAACTGGATAACAGGGAATATAAATCAAGGAAAAGCGATAGGGGTTAATGAAATTGCAGACATTGATAGCTTTACTATTGATTCACTTAAAATAGGTCCTTACCTCCTAGAGCAGGTCCTTGTTAGTATTCCCGCTGATGGTCAATCAAGCCATATCGGTCGAAGTCAATCTACTTCAAGAAAGATCAAGCGCGGAAAACCGACCAAAGGGATTTTAGGTTATGACGTTTTAAAACATTTTATTGTGACAATCGACTACTTTGATTATAAAGTGCATATTGTTGCTCCTTAATTTTTTGTACTGACTTTTATTACAAGGTTTTATCTTGAAAGCTTACCCTATGACAATACGCACTGTGCTTTTTATGAGTTTACTTGCTTCTTTTTTCGTAAGAGGTGCTGAATCTACCATGTCTACAGAGCATGAAAACTGGCTAAAAGACAGGTTCAGTCAGCAACATGAGCAATTACTCCCCATTGTTGCCGTAGCTGATATGTTTTTTGCCTGCAATTTAGAACGAAAAGTCGACCAGCGTAATTTTGATGTCGCTTCCTTAATTACCAAAATGGATAGAAATGAGCTGGCAGAAAATTTACAAAGTTGTTTGCAGGGCGAATTACCAAATTCTGATACGGCTTTGAATTTCGGGCTTATTGGCTGCTTTCATGAGCAAATCAAAGAGTTGCCAGAAAGCGATCGTGCGATAAAAGAAAAACTTGTTCGACAAGCGATAGCTAAATTATCGAAAGAAGAACGCCAAAAAAGTTTTACTCAATGTGTGACTGATCAGGCGATTGGTTATTTGAAATAGCCTTGACAGTTTTTTTATGTTCGCTGTTAAATGAACTGGGTAAAATATCGACACCGACCCATTTACCTAATTTAATAACTATGGGTATGGTAATTGGAGCAAAGGGTAATACAGCAAAAACGCCAATCCCTAAACCTTTCAAGACATCAACAAATTGTTGATTGGCTATTCTCATTTCTTCAGGCGTTGCTTGTCGTCGTGTGTAACGGCGATAAGTGCTCAACATTTCTCTGGTTTCTTGTTTTTCTTGGGCAAGCGCAATTTTGACACGAAGAAGTTGGCGTTTTAATTTAGTTATTTGACGCTTACGACTAATAGTGACAACACGAACTGGCGCTTTTAAAACAAGTTTCCAAATTTTCATGCAAGCATTCTACCTCAATTGTCGTAGATTATTTAAATATTTATTTTTGATTCGAATATTAATGAGATATAACTAAATATAACAATAGCTTAAAGGTAAAACACAAAAAGTAAAATATGTATTGTGTTTATGATAAAAAAGAAAAGAAGATAACTGTTTTTGAATGAAGAATTGTTGAAAAGTATTGCTAAGCTAAAAAATATATGGGAGATATTCGTAAGTTTATTTAAGCGTAATGGATTTTTTTGCTTATAATCCTATAGGTTAGTCGAATGAATACGGTTAATACTTTGTAACAAATGCGGTATAAAAGACACATACTATTTTTATCAAATTTGCTACTAATCCTTTATAGTAGCGATAACTTGAAAAATAAGAAAGGTGAGATATGGGACACGAAACACCTAAGATATTAGTTGTTGATGATGACATGCGTTTGAGAGCGTTACTTGAGCGTTATCTCGTAGAACAAGGGTTTGTTGTACGCAGTGCAGCAAATTCAGAGCAAATGGATAGATTACTAGAGCGTGAAAACTTTCACCTTTTAGTGTTAGATCTGATGTTACCAGGGGAAGATGGTTTATCAATCTGTCGCCGTTTACGCCAAGGCTCTAATGATATTCCGATTGTGATGTTAACGGCAAAAGGTGATGAAGTTGACAGAATTATTGGCTTAGAACTGGGCGCTGATGATTACATGCCTAAACCTTTTAACCCTCGAGAATTATTAGCACGTATTAAAGCTGTGTTAAGAAGGCGTGTACAAGAAGCTCCAGGCGCGCCATCTCAAGAAGAAAATATTATTGAATTTGGCGATTATCAACTCAATCTAGCGACACGAGAAATGCTCAAAGGTGACGTTAATATGCCACTCACCAGTGGTGAATTTGCGGTATTAAAAGCATTGATAACTCATCCAAGAGAGCCATTGTCGCGTGATAAATTAATGAATCTTGCGCGTGGTCGAGATTACTCTGCTTTAGAGCGCAGTATTGATGTGCAAGTGTCACGCTTACGCAGAATGCTAGAAGAAGACCCAGCTAAACCTCGCTATATTCAAACGGTTTGGGGTTTAGGATATGTTTTTGTTCCAGAAGGAAAAGCGGTCGCCTAAACTGTTTTGTAATTTATTTTTATGAAAATATTGCCACGTAGTGCTTTTGGGCAAACAATTTTACTGATTGGCGTGTTGTTATTAATAAACCAAGTGGTTTCGTTAGTATCGATCATGGTGTACATAGTACAACCTAATTCCCATCAAGTAGATCAATTGTTAGCCAAACAAGTTCGCGTGGTTTTTATTGATGTTAAAGAACCTGTTTTAAGCCCTGCAATGGCTGTAGCTTTTCAGCGAGAAACAGGGATCGGCGTTTATACCGAAGAAGGAGCCTTACCTTTAGGTTTAGCTGACGCCGTCTATTACGAATTTAAATCGCAAGTTATGTCTGAATTATTAGGCGGGCCTGCTGAAGTTCGTATCTCCCAAGGTGATGAATATCTTTTTTGGATCCGTCCCCCTCAAGCCCCAAATTATTGGGTAAAAATACCATTAACAGGATTAGAAGAAGCGAATTATAGCCCACTCATTATTGTGCTGATGATCTTAGGTGCGTTAAGTGTTATTGGTGGATGGTTATTTGTGCGCCAATTAAATCGACCATTAAAAGCATTGCAATCTGCGGCGCATGAAGTGGGGCGCGGTGATTTTCCAGAGCCGTTAGTTGAAAGAGGCACCACCGAAATTGTTGCGGTAACTCAAGCATTTAATCATATGTCTAAAGGTATCAAACAATTAGAAGATGATAGAAATCTGTTAATGGCAGGTATTTCACATGATTTAAGAACGCCATTAACACGCATTCGTTTAGCAACCGAGATGATGTCTAAAGAAGATGAGTTTTTAAAAGAAGGCATTGATGGTGATATTGATGACATGAACACTATCATCGATCAGTTTATTGATTATATTCGTCACGATAGTAAAGACAAAGCGGAGTATGACGACTTAAATGTGTTGCTTGGTGAAGTCGTTCAAGCCGAAGCGGTGTTAGGTCGAGAGATTAGTTTTAATAGCCATGACTTGCCTAAAATCCCATTACGCTATGTTGCCATGAAGCGTGTGGTTGCTAATCTTATTCAAAATGCCATTCGTTACAGTGATGGCGATATAGCTATCGAATCAGGAAAAGATCCTAGTGGTCGTTTTGTCTATTTCTGTGTTTTAGACTCAGGTCCTGGCATTCCAGAGACTGATATTGAACGACTTTTTCAGCCTTTTACACAAGGGGATAAAGCACGAGGTACTGAAGGTAGTGGGCTAGGATTAGCGATTATTAAGCGTATTGTCGATACGCATCGAGGTCGTATACTTTTGCAAAATCGTGAAGAAGGCGGGCTATCAGCTAAAGTGCTGCTACCCGTTTCAATGAAATAGATGATTAAAAATATTAACAGAATAATTCTGCTAACAATAAAATTAACAAAAAGGCCGAATAGAAAACTATTCGGCCTTTTAGCTTGCAGAGAGTACGCCTTTAATTAAAGAATTGGACCCGCTTTAACAAGTGATTGACCGTTGTCAGTGTCAGTAAACTTATCAAAGTTATTGACAAAACGGTTAGCAAGATCAACCGCTTTAACTTGCCACTCTTGAGCGTTGTTGTAGGTTTGACGCGGATCTAAAATATTATCTTCAACACCTGCAACATGTGTCGGTATTGCTAAGTTGAATAATGGTAAAATTTCTGTGTCAGCATCATCAATTGACCCATCTAAGATTGAATCTATAATGGCGCGAGTCGCTTTTATTGAAATGCGCTTGCCTGTGCCATTCCAGCCCGTATTCACTAAGTAAGCTTCTGCACCAACGGCTTGCATACGCTTACGTAAAACTTCCGCATATTGTGTTGGGTGAAGGCTTAAAAATGCTGCACCAAAACAACTTGAGAAGGTAGGCGTTGGTTCAGTAATGCCACGCTCTGTACCCGCTAACTTAGCGGTAAAACCAGATAAGAAATAATATTCAGTTTGTTCAGGTGTTAATTTAGCGACTGGTGGTAAAACACCAAAGGCGTCTGCTGTTAAAAAGATCACTTTTTTAGCGTGACCAGCACGAGAAACAGGTTTGACGATATTGTCGATATGATAAATAGGGTATGAAACACGTGTGTTTTCAGTTTTCGAATTATCATCAAAGTCAATTTTGCCATTAGCATCAACACTAACGTTTTCTAATAAAGCATCACGACGAATAGCATTGTAGATATCTGGCTCATTTTCTTTGCTTAGGTTGATGGTTTTAGCGTAACAACCACCTTCAAAGTTAAACACGCCATTATCATCCCAACCGTGCTCATCATCACCAATCAATTCACGTTTAGGATCAGTAGAAAGTGTTGTTTTACCTGTACCAGATAAACCAAAAAATATTGCTACATCGCCTTCTTTACCAACGTTTGCACTACAGTGCATTGAAGCAATGCCTTTTAACGGTAAAAGGTAGTTCATCATTGAGAACATGCCTTTTTTCATCTCGCCGCCGTACCAAGTGCCGCCAATTAATTGCATTTTTTCAGTTAAGTTAAACGCAACAAAATTCTCTGAATTTAATCCTTGCTCTTGCCAGTTAGGATTAGTTGTTTTGGCACCATTCATGACGACGAAATCTGGTTCGTAATCTTCCAGCTCAGCATCCGTAGGCCTAATGAACATATTTTTAACAAAATGGGCTTGCCATGCAACTTGTGTGATAAAGCGTACTTTTAAACGCGTGTCTTCATTTGCACCACAAAAGGTATCAACAACAAATAAACGTTGTTCAGAAAGCTGACTTGTTACTAATGACTTAAGATGACACCATGTTTCTTGTGTCATTGGCTTATTGTCATTTTTACCTTGATCTGACCACCACACGGTATCACGCGTCGTATCATCACGAACAATGTATTTATCTTTAGGAGAACGGCCAGTAAAAATACCCGTATCAACGTTAACAGCACCTAGCTCTGTTTCGACTCCTTTATCAAAACCTTCAAGGTCTGATTTAGTTTCTTCTGCAAACAACAAATCGTACGAAGGGTTATAAACAACCTCTGCAGTGTTGTTAATGCCATATTGTGATAAGTCGATGTTTTTTTGCAAAACGGTCATAGCAAGTCAGCTCCTAAAGTATGACGATAATGTAAATTGGTGTTCATGATGGTAATTAGGGCGCAATTCTAGGCGATCATGAAACAAAACGAAAGAAAAATTTGTTTCGTTGTGAAAGTTTTCATTATAACTTTCATTTATAGTGGTGAGGATTTTGAAATATCGACAGAAGTCATAACCATATTTAGTTGCAGGCATTATTAAATATGGTGAAAGTTAAAAATGAAAAAAGGCCAATTATGTTAGAAATAAAACAACATTATTAGCCTTTTCGATATGAAGCACGGAATAAATCTTTCTTTTTAGTTTGAAACGAAAGAATTTTTCAACACGATAATCGCTGTTCTTAAAATATTTCTTCTACAGGCTCAGCATTCGAATTAAAGATCTCGTGGCTAATATCTTGACTAATATATTCTGTTGGCGCTGTCCCTAATCTGAAAAATTCAAAGATGCTGCTTTTATCCGTATTTTGAGTAAGTTTTCCTGATTTTTTATCTATCCGCACAGAAATGATATTTTCAGGTTGTACAAAAGGTTCTTCGGGTAAATCTTCGAGCGCTGTCGCCATAAAAGAAATCCATGCGGGTTGAGCTGATTTAGCGCCGAATTCTTTGCCTGTGATTTGATTACTGGTCAAATTATTATTGTATGAGCTACTACCTAAATTACGTGACGGATCATCAAAACCTATCCATGAAGTTGTGACAATACGGCGGCTAAATCCTGAAAACCAAGCATCTTTTGCTTCGTTTGTTGTACCCGTTTTACCTGCGATATCTCTACGTTTTAGTTCTCTCGCTCTAAATCCTGTGCCTTGCCAGCCTGGTGTTTGCGACCAATCTGCACCCCAAATGGCTTCATTCAACGCTTGAGTAATGAGAAATGCATTTTGTGGGCTGATCACTTGCTTCGCTTTAATGAGAGGTAATTCTTTTGAAAACTCAACATGATTGATGACATCATTGTCAACAGGAATGGTTTGTTCTTGATTGAGTTCTGCCGTTAAGTTGACATCATTGTCGAATGGACTGCAAATATCACAAGCGATGGCTGGGTTAGCTTGATAAAGGATATTACCGAAAGAGTCTTCAATGCGCTCAATAATATAAGGTGAAATTAAGAAACCGCCATTAGCGAAAGTTGCAAAACCTGTTGCCACCTCTAACGGAGTGAGAGAAGCAGAACCGAGCGCAAGTGATTCATCTTTAGGTAACTCATCTGGAGCAAAGCCAAAAGAAGCAAGGTGTGGGATGATTTTGGGTAAGCCAACTTCGCGTAATAACCGAACCGCAACAACGTTTTTAGATTGGGCTAGGGCACGCTTTACTCGAATTTCACCACTGTATTCTTCGGGAGAATTTTTTGGACGCCATACAAATCCTGTTTTCTGATCCCACTCATTGATTGGTACGTCATTTACTAAAGAAGCTAACGTAAAGCCATTATCTAATGCTGCAGAGTAGACAAAAGGTTTGATATTAGAACCGACTTGGCGCTTTGCTTGCGTAACACGGTTAAATTGTGATTGATTAAAATTAAAGCCACCAATAACAGCTTGAATTGCGCCATTGTCGGTTGATAATGATACAAGCGCTGAACTTGCTATTGGTAATTGGCTGAGTTGATAGTCATATTGATTTTTAATGACATAGATAATATCACCGTATCGGACAATTTCTTCAGCCGTTTGAGGCGCAGGGCCTTGTTTATCATCATTAATATATTCTCGTGCCCACGATAAACCATGCCATTCAATAATCGCTTGTTCATTGCCTGCTAATGTAATATACACGCTATTTTCATTAACGTTAGTTACAACGGCAGGAATTAAAGGGGCATAGGTAATCGTTTCGTAAAGCGCATTTTCTATTTCACCTAAACTTAACGGGTCAGTTTCTTGAATACTCGATTCATTTGTTTCGGTCGGAATATGAGGTCGCAATGAGCGAATAGCACCACGATAACCGTGACGTTGATCGTAGGCGAATAAATTTTCAATAACCGATTTTTCGGCAGCATTTTGTAGTTTTGATGTCACTGTTGTGAATACTTTATAACCGCCTGTGTAAGCCTGTTCACTTCCGTAACGCTCTATCATTTCTTGATGTGCCATTTCAGCAGCATAAGGGGCGTTAAGTTCTATTTCAGTACCGTGTTTTTGCGCAGTTATGGGCGCGTTAAGCGCTTCATTAAACTCAGCAACCGTGATGTAATCAGTAGTCAACATTCTTTGTAATACCACAGCGCGTCTTGCTCTGGCTCTTTCAGGACGACTTATTGGATTTAATGTTGATGGTGCTTTAGGTAATCCTGCTAATACCGCTATTTGAGCAAGTGTTAACTCGTTCAAATTTTTGTTGTAATACACTTGGGCAGCCGCGCCAAAGCCGAACGCGCGATGGCCTAATTCGATCTTATTTAAATACAGCTCAAGAATTTCATCTTTGGTTAATAAGCTCTCAATATGAAATGCGGTGAAAATTTCTCTAAGTTTTCGGCTGTAGGTAACTTCTCTCGATAAAAAGAAGTTTCTGGCTACTTGCATGGTTATGGTGCTGGCTCCACCTTTATTTTGTCCAGTCAGTTGCCCAATGATTGCTCGGGTCATACCAATAGGATCAACACCAAAATGTAAATAAAATCTATCATCTTCAGTTGCTAAAATGGCATTAATTAATTGTTTAGGCATTTCATCAAGTGATAATGGAATACGTTTTTTTTCTCCAAACTGATTCATTAATTGACCATCGGCACTGTAAATTTTCATTGGTGTTTGCCATTGTATATTTTTTAAAGATTCAACACTTGGAAGTTGGCTACGCATAGAAAAATAGAGTGCGACTAATACAAAAACGCCTAAAAGGCTTATGATTAGACTAATTTTTAGAACTTTTTTAAAAGAAAACAAATTAAATGCTCAACAAATTATAGAAAAAATGCTTAATACTACTAGTATATCCTTTAAAACCATGTAATAAATGTATTTATATGGAAAATATATCTATATTATTATAATAAAAATGATTTAGTAGGAAGATATGCTGAAAAATCTATGGAAAACAAAAACGTCTTTACTTGTGGGA
>DAINNQ010000035.1:0-13288 GCA_036735825.1 Alteromonadaceae bacterium
GGAAAATACACAGTCTATTGCCCAGTTAAGAAAAGTGGTCAATGACTACAATACCCACTTTAATGATTTAGTAGAACAACAACAACGTATTGGGCTGCATGCTAAAGATGCCTTGTACGGAAAATTACGCAGTGCTGTTCACGGCGTTGAGGAATTGATTGGCGATAGTGATTATCTGCTGCTCAGTGGTATGTTGCAGCTAAGGCGCAATGAAAAAGATTTCATGCTGCGTTTAGATGAAAAATACCTCACTCAATGGCAAGAAAATGCCAACACATTTGTTAATAATGTCAATAGCAGTGATTTATCGGGCGATCTAAAGTCGAGCATTATCAGTAATATATCTGTTTATCAGGCTTCGTTTGAAGAGCTAGTCGCTGCTCAAAAAATCTTAGGATTTGATGAAAAATCAGGTATTCAAGGTGTGATGCGAGAAACCATTCACCAAGTAGATGAAATCACAGAAAAGCTCATTGCTAAGTCGAAAAAAGACGTTGAAGAGCATGGCTTTTTTATTGATACATTGTCTTATAGTTCATCTATTTTCATTTTAGCTATTGCCTTGGGATTTGCTTTATATGTTAGTCGCAGCGTGCTGCAAGGGATTAATTTGTTAAAAGATACCATGAATCAAGTGGCCGAAACCCAAGATTTATCGTTAACGGCCAAAGCATTGTCTAATGATGAATTAGCTGAAATGGCAAGCGTATTTAATCGAATGATCACAAGTTTTAGAAACTTGATTGTTGAAGTGAATCATTCGGTAAATACCGTTAATACAGCAACCCGAAGCTTGTCTGAAAACATTCATTCAGCCAATGAAGGGGTTGATTCTCAAATACAGCAAACCGATTTGGTTGCTACTGCGGTTACTGAAATGGTTGCAACGGTTGACGAAATTGCAAATAACACCCACGAAGCGGCCAATAAAGCAGAAACAACTCATCACAATGCTGAAAAAGGTAAAATGGGGGTTGAAACAACCATTGCACAAATTGATCAATTATCAACAACCTTGTTAGAGTCTGAAAATGTCGTGCAAGAGCTAGCAAAAGATAGCGTAACCATTGGCTCAGTGTTGGATGTTATTCGCGGTATTGCAGAACAAACAAATTTACTTGCACTAAACGCAGCGATAGAAGCGGCAAGGGCTGGCGAGCAAGGGCGCGGATTTGCGGTTGTTGCTGATGAAGTAAGAACATTAGCAAGCCGTACGCAAGACTCAACCCAAGAAATTGAAGCTATTATTAATTCGTTGCAAATTAGAACAAAAGATATTGTTGCGCATATGGCAAATTGTCGAGCTCAAGGACAAGAAAGCGCCAATCAAGCCAGCTCAGCAGGGCAAATGCTTGAAGAAATTACTCATGATGTTTCGATGATCATGGAAATGAACACAGCCATTGCTACCGCTATTCAAGAGCAAAGTACGGTGGCTTCAGAAGTGAATCAACATGTTGTTATGATCAGAGATGTTGCCGAAAGCTCTGGAAAAGCGGCCCATCAAAATGCGCAAATGAGTGAAGAGTTATCACAACAAGCGGATGTACTAAATCGAGAAGTGAGTCAATTTAAGGTTTAGATAATTAGAGCGTGTATATGGATTGATATATTTCAGGACGAAGTACTGTGATTGTAAAAAAGCCAACTAAACATTCAATGTTAGTTGGCTTTTTTTGCGGTTAAATTCTAAGGAAAACTAAAGAATAAAACGACTGAGATCTTCATTTTGAACGACATCTTGCAATGTGTCGTGAACATATTTTTCGTCAATGACAATTTGCTCTCCGCTGCGATCATTAGCGCTATACGATATTTCTTCAGTGAGTTTTTCCATCATAGTGTGCAATCGGCGTGCACCGATATTTTCTGTGGTTTCATTCACTTGCCACGCTGCTTTAGCAAGCGCAGTTATGCCATCTTCGCTGAAGGAAATATCGACACCTTCTGTTGCCATTAATGCGATATATTGCTCCGTTAATGAAGCATTTGGCTCGGTTAATATTCTCACAAAGTCATCACTTGTTAGTGCTTTAAGTTCAACTCTTATTGGTAAGCGACCTTGTAATTCAGGAATTAGATCAGAAGGTTTTGCCATTTGAAAAGCACCAGAGGCAATAAACAAAATATGATCTGTTTTTACCATGCCGTGTTTAGTGCTCACAGTTGAACCTTCAACTAATGGCAGTAAATCACGTTGAACGCCTTCGCGAGATACGTCAGGACCTGAGCTTTCTCCACGCTTACAAATCTTGTCGATTTCATCAATAAAAACAATACCATTTTGCTCGACAGCTTCTAATGCTTTGGCTTTAATGTCGTCTTGATTAACAATTTTTGCAGCCTCTTCTTCTTGAAGTGCTTTAAACGCATCTTTGATTTTTAGTTTGCGCTTATTCGTTTTCTCACTCGACATGTTTTGGAACATGTTTTGTAGCTGAGAAGTCATGTCTTCCATTCCAGGAGGTGCCATAATTTCGATACCAACGGGTTGAGCCGCTAAATTTAACTCAATTTCTTTGTCGTCTAGCTTACCTTCACGCAATTTTTTGCGAAATATTTGTCGAGTGGAGCTATTGTCTGATTGTTCATCATTGCCAAAAGTATCTCTCGGATTTGGTAGTAAAACATCAAGAATGCGTTCTTCTGCCGCTTCTTCAGCAAGGTGTTTCACACGCATCATTTCTTGCTCTTTTGTCATTTTAAACGACATATCAGCTAGATCTCGAATGATGGTTTCTACTTCTTTGCCCACATAACCCACTTCAGTAAATTTAGTCGCTTCTACCTTGATAAATGGAGCATTGGCTAGTTTTGCTAAACGACGGGCAATTTCTGTTTTACCAACACCTGTCGGGCCTATCATCAAAATATTTTTTGGGGTAACTTCGTTGCGCAATTCTTCATTTAATTGCATGCGACGCCAGCGGTTGCGCAGGGCAATGGCAACGGCACGTTTTGCATCCGCTTGCCCAATAATATGGTTATCTAATTCATGAACAATTTCACGTGGTGTCATATTCGACATATTAATTCCTTACAACTGACTTATAGCTCGTCGATGGTTTGCGAGTGGTTTGTGAATACACAAATGTCACCCGCAATTTTTAATGATTTTTCGACAATTTCACGAGCGGAAAGGTCGGTGTTTTCTAATAATGCGGTAGCTGCTGATTGAGCAAAATTACCACCACTACCAATGGCGATAAGGTCGTGTTCAGGTTGAACAACGTCACCATTACCTGTGATGATCAAAGACGCTGTTTCATCGGCAACAGCAAGCAAAGCTTCTAGTTTTCGTAATGCGCGGTCACTTCGCCAATCTTTGGCTAATTCTACCGCTGCTTTCGTTAAGTGTCCTTGATGCATTTCAAGTTTACTTTCAAAGCGTTCAAATAGTGTAAATGCGTCAGCAGTACCACCAGCAAAACCAGCCAATACTTTATCATGATATAAACGACGAACTTTTTTGGCATTACCTTTCATGACGGTATTACCAAGCGATACTTGACCATCGCCACCAATAGCCACTTTGCCATTACGTCTTACAGAAACAATAGTAGTCACAAATAACCTCTACTTTAGATTGTTGGTAACAACTACCAACAAAGAACAATGAAGTTTAAGTTGGGTTTTAAAGCGGTTTTTTCAAGGAAGGTGCCTGAATTATTTCCATAACCAAATTTGGCAAGTAGTGATACCGTTGCTTTTTAGTTTATGTTTATCTTTTTCTGCATTACGTTTACGTGCATAAGGTCCTAAAAATACTTTATGCCAAGTACCATTAGAGCCCTTTACGGCAGAAATTTGTGCACTTAGCCCCGTGAACGCTATGGTGGCTTTCATCACTTGGGCTTGTTTGTCTGTTTTAAAAGAACCACATTGCATTTTATATGGGCCTTTTTCTTCAACGGTATATTCGCCCACTTCGACTTCTTTTGATTTGAGCTCTTCCATATATTGCCACTTCTCTTTTGGCGGAGATGGCAGCGGGGGTGTTTTTTCAGTATTAGCCGTTGCTGGCTCTTTTGGAGAAGTCGCTTCTTGCGGTTCAATATCTTTTATTGACCACAGTAAATAGGCAAAGCTCAATAATGCAATAACAAGAAAAGTAATAATAAGTTTAACTTTTAGCGGTAAAGCAGACGTAGCTTCAGGCTGATTTTTTTTATAGGGGTTGTTCTTTTTTTTAGGAGACTTAGAACGGGAAACGTAATCTTGATGAGCCATGTAAAATAATCGATTTCGTATTGAATAATTAACCTCATGCCATTTTAACTAAGTTACATTAAAATGACAGCTCTAATATGGTTAGATTTGTGAGACGCTATTTAAGTGGTTATTTCTACTGCTTTAAAGAAGATTATTTGCTTACCAACTGAGTTCCATCGGGTCGATATCAATTGACCAGCGGACTTTATTTTGCCATTCATTGTTTTTAACCTCGAGCAATAACTGTTGAATTGCTTTGTGTAATTCAGGTCGTGTTGTTGCTTGCAAGATTAAATGAAAACGATATTTCCCTGCTTTTTTCTCCATTGCTGCGGGCATAGGGCCTGCAATTTCACAGCCTTCAATGTTGCTTTGCACTAAGTGTCGTAAAAATTTTTCAGGGTACGACGGGTAATTCGCATCCGCTCTGATTAACGCTTGATGACTATATGGCGGAAGGCGCGCCATTTTTCGCTCTAGTAAACCTTGCTTAGCAAAATGTTGATAACCGTTATGTACCAGGTCTTGTAATAAGGGATGTTGTGGATATTGTGTTTGAACGAGCACTTTTCCTGGTTTACTGGCGCGTCCAGCGCGTCCAGCTACTTGTACTAACAGTTGCGCCATATTTTCTGCAGCGCGGTAATCATAACTAAATAAAGCGCCGTCGATATCTAACATTGCCACTAAGGTAACATCTGGAAAATGATGGCCTTTAGCGAGCATTTGCGTGCCAATAAGTATTTGATGTTCTTTATCACTGACTTGTTGGAGCAGCTTAGCAAGTTCGCCTTTACGTCGTGTGCTGTCCCTATCAATTCTAACCGTGCTGAATTCAGAAAATTCTTTTGCTAAATATTCTTCGATTTGTTCCGTGCCTTGGCCAACAGGTTTTATTCGGACACTACCACAGCACGGACATTGCTGCGGTACGCGCAGCTGAGAAGTGCAATGATGACAAATTAACAACCCTTGAGAGCGGTGTAAAGTATACGGTTTATTACAACGTTGGCATTCAGCAACCCAATGACATTCATGACAATTAATCGCAGGAGAGAAACCTCTTCTGTTCAGAAAAACTAATACTTGCTCACCACGAGCTAGTGTCGATTTAAAGGCATTTCGTAATGGTTTTGATAAGCCAAATTCTAAAGGTTGATTGGCTACGTCAATCAAGGTGATTTTAGCTTCAACGCTATTGCCTGCGCGCTGCGTTAATCGGTGGTAATGATACTTGCCAGATAAAGCGTTATGTAACGACTCAAAACTGGGCGTTGCGCTTCCTAAAATAATGGGAATATTGAGTTGCCTTGCCCGTAAAATAGCAATGTCTCTGCCATGATAGCGAAAACTGTCTTGTTGCTTAAAAGAAGCATCATGCTCTTCATCAACAATGATCAAGCCAAGCTTTGTTAAAGGGGTAAACACCGCTGAGCGTGTACCGATAACTATTGCGGCTTGCCCTTGCTGAGCGCTTTGCCAAGTGGCTAATCGTTCTTTATCGTTAAGACCAGAATGATGCAAAAAAACGGGCACGTTAAATCGCTGTTCAAAACGAGAAAGTGTTTGTGGTGTTAAGCCTATTTCAGGCACTAGCACTAACACGTGTTGGTTGTTTGATAAAACAGGTTCCATGGCTTGCAAATACACTTCTGTTTTACCACTGCCTGTGATGCCATCAATTAAATGACAACTGTATTGATTGAGTGATTGGCTCACCGCAGAAACAATGACCGCTTGTTCGGCGGATAAAGCAAGTGCGTTTTGTTGATTTAGCGCTTTTTCGTGCCATGAAAAAACATCAGGGCTTTTTTCAATCGCTTCAATCAGTTGTTTAGTTTCCAAACTATTAAGTTGTGTTTTGCTATAGCCTAACGTTCTAATTTCCGCCCAACTGAGTAACGAGTGTTCGGCGATTAATTGATATAACGCTTTTTGCTTTTTCGAACGACTATCATTTAGTTTGGTAATCGCATCTTGATGCGCTTGGTTATTATTGCTAGCAACTTGCCAATATATAGGTGTGGGAATATTAGGTGGTTCAATTTGCCTAAGCAGTACAGGGAGTGCTTGTTGAAAAACATCGCCAATCGGATGGTGATAATAATTTGCACAAAGAGAGAGTAATTTTATTAATGCTGGCGGTATATGCGTGTCAGAATTGATACGAGCAATCACAGGCTTTAATTTTTCTAAAGTAAACTCCGTCGCGTCATCAATTGAAAGCACAATACCAATCACTTGCCGATTACCAAAAGGAACAATAACTCGCTCACCCAGCGTGATTGGTGAGTCATTTAAACTTGTTGGCAATATATAGGTGAATAACTGACGCATAGGGACAGGAATAGCGACTTGAATAAAAACATCCTGTGACAAAGCGAATACTACCTTAGTGAATGTGAACTTTTTTGATGGTCATCATTTTGAAGCTTTACTCGCCAATTGCCAAGCGATTAACACTCGATAGTTTTTAAATAAGCAGAATGTATGAAGATTGTACAAATATTTATCGGTTTCGCTTGCGCTGACATACGTGATCCATTATTATTCGCCACCATTATTTTTAACTCGTATGGTGCTTGGCAACTAATGGTAGTTGACTAAGTGGCGATACGGCCCATTAGAGGTTCCTATGAAAGACGGTATTCACCCAAATTATGTAGAGATCAAAGCTAACTGTTCTTGTGGTAACGTAATTACTACACGTTCAACTGTTGCTAAAGATCTTCACCTTGACGTATGTTCAGAATGTCACCCATTCTACACTGGTAAGCAAAAAGCTGCTGAAACTGGTGGTCGTGTAGATAAATTCAACAAGCGTTTTGGTGCATTAAGTAAAAAATAATTTTACTTAATTTATCAATTCTTTAGAAAAGCGCCTTAAGGCGCTTTTTTTATGCTTATCGATATTATTATCGATTTTGAAAAAAAAATTATTATTTCTTGTCTCATTTAAACCCTTTTCCTTCATACTGCATCTAATGGTTACTTACTAAAAATTTTGAGAACTTATTGTTTGGATAAATTAAAGGTTATTGATGCAAAAGAGCTGTTTGCTGCAGATCATGAACAAGAGCTGATTGATCGCACTAAAAACGGTGATCAAATTGCTTTTCATCAATTGTATGAGAATTATTACCGTCGAATTTATGCATTGTGCTGGCGTTTGCTTGCAGATAAAGACAGTGCTGAAGATGTGTGTCAGGAAGTTTTTGTGAAGTTATGGCAAAAAATTCAAAGCTTTCGAGGTGAAAGTAAATTCTCAACTTGGCTTCATAGTGTTGCAACCAACATTGTTCTAGGGCATGTGCGTAAACAAAAAAATTGGTTACAAAGGATTTTCAGCATAGAAGATCATAGCATTAACGAAGTGAAAGTTGAGTTAACAGATGAACGCGAAACATCGGATTTAGATGCAAAAATTCAACAATTACCCGAAAGAGCGCGCCTTGTTTTTGTGTTGTTTGCCGTGGAAGGTTATCGCCATGAAGAAATCGCAAAAATGTTAAATATGGCGGTTGGTTCAAGCAAATCACAATATCACCGAGCTAGAACACTATTAAGAGAATCATTAAGTGAGCATTAGCATGAGCAAGTTAATTTCAGAACAAGCATTGCAAGAGCAACTAGACAAGCTACCTAAAGAGTTAACACCGAAGCGTGAGCTTTGGAGTGGCATTGAAAAAGCTATCGCCATTAATAGTCAGCAACCTGAGCAAAATAAACAACATTTTGTCCCTATGGCGTGGGCAGCATCTGTAGTTGCCGCAGTGTTATTAACATGGCTATCTTTTTCACCGTCTTCATCTAATCAGTCGTTGTATTCGTTAGATTTAGTGAGTGCGATGAAGCAAGATTTTGAACAACAAAAGCAAGTGGTATTAACCAGTTTTGGGCAACCGCAATTATCAAAGCTTCCTCCTGAGATGCAAGCACAACTTGAAGAGCTTTCTTCGGCAAGAGCGGCTATTGATAAAGCCTTACAAAATGATCCGAATAATAGTGAATTGTTAAATTTACTACGTTGGACTCAAAAACAAGAAATTGAGTTATTGAAACAATTATATAGCCCGCAATGGCAAACAATTTAACGGTTACGTTATCGAGGTAGTTATGCGTAAATTTATACAGTTAGGCACATTTTTATTCACCATCATCACAATGCAAGGATTTGCTGGTGATAAAGTTGATCAACAACTTGATGTTAACGGGGCAAGCCATGTCAGTATTGATAATCTTCGTGGCAAGGTCATTGTTACGGGATGGGATCAAAACTCTGTTAGTGTTAATGGCGAGATAGACGATGAAGCCAAAGAGTTTATTTTTGAAAAAAAAGACGATGAAATCATTATTAAAGTTGTTATGCCTCGCCATATGAATGGTGGATGGAATAAAGACGGCTCTAATTTGAATATTCAGCTACCTAAAAATATTCGAGTGGATTTTACCGGTGTTTCTAGTGATGTAGAACTGCATGATTTACATAAAAGTACACAAGCGAAAACCGTCAGTGGTGATATCAAGGTCAGTGAATTATCGCAACATATTGAACTTACAACCGTGAGTGGTGAAATTAATAGCCGTAACCTTGCTGGAAAAATCACCTTATCTACAGTCAGTGGGCGTATTGTTGATAAACAATCACAAGGACATTTAAATTTAAAAGCAGTGAGTGGTGATTTAAATACCCATTCAACAGCAAATGAAGTGTCTGTGAATACGGTTTCAGGTGAAATTGAATTAAACTTAGCTGAAATTGATGAGTTGTTAATCTCAACAGTAAGTGGGGATGTTGATGGTCGTTTATCATTGAATAATAACGGTTTAATTAAAATGTCGAGCGTAAGCGGTGATTTAGACTTAACGTTTGAAAATGATGTGCAAGCCAGTTTTCGATTAAAAGCCAATGCAGGCGGTGACTTAGTAAACCGAATTACTGAAGATAAAGCGATTCAAGCTAAATATGGTCCAAGCTCAAAACTGTCATTTGAAACAGGCAATGCTAATGCTTCAGTTAAAGCAAGCACCGTGAGTGGACGCATTAAAGTTTCAAAAAAATAACAACAACAAGAAAAAGAAATAGCAAAAACTTTATCAAAACCGTTAAATAACACGTTAATCAAAAAGAGAAATCCGCTGAGCAGCAAAGTACATATTTGTTGCTCAGCGCCTACCTGAAAATTGAGATATAACACTGGCTTTTTTAACTGAGTTATATCTTTAAACTTCCCACTATCTAATACATAATATGTGACTCATATAATTTTCAGTATTTTACGATAGTCACGCTCATATCGTTTAGTTTGATTTAAGCAAAACAGGTGTATTAATGGCCGATCGCAAGCCCACCAATTTTTCAAAAGAAAAAAGATCATTTCATGACAAGCAAGTCGAAGAACTGAAAGTTCCGCCACATTCCTTAGAGGCAGAGCAGTCGGTCTTAGGTGGTTTGTTGCTTGATAATGAAGCGTGGGATCGTGTTGGTGAAAAAGTGGTTGCGCAAGATTTTTATAGTCGCGCCCACCGTATTGTTTTTGAAACCATAGGTAGTTTAATTGAACTTGGCGAACCCGTTGATTTAATTACTCTTTCAGAAGCGCTAGAGAATGAACAAAGATTAGATGATGCAGGTGGTTTTGTTTATCTCGCTGAGATGATGAAAAACACTCCAAGTGCGGCCAATATAACAGCTTATGCAGAAATCGTCCGAGAGCGTGCCGTCACCCGAGAAATGATCAGCGTTGCTAATGAAATTGCAGAAGCGGGTTTCGATACTCAAGGTCGCTCGAGTGCAGATTTACTCGATTTAGCAGAAACCAAAGTGTTTGCTATTGCTGAACAGCGTGCGAATAAATCTGAAGGCCCTGAAAATATTCATACCGTTTTAGAAAAAACAGTCGACCGCATAGAAAAGTTATATCAGCAACCACATGATGGTGTAACTGGTGTTTCTTCAGGGTTTGCTGATTTAGATAAAATGACTGCTGGCCTACAAAAATCTGATCTGATCATTGTGGCAGCCAGACCTTCGATGGGTAAAACAACGTTTGCCATGAACTTGGCAGAACATGCCGCGATGACCGAAGATAAGCCTGCGCTAATATTCAGCCTAGAAATGCCGTCAGAACAGTTAATGATGAGGATGCTTGCGTCTTTAGGACGTATTGATCAAACCAAGATCAGAACTGGCCAATTAGGTGATGAAGATTGGGCTAGATTGTCATCAACAATGGGGTTGTTGATTGAAAAAGGCAAAATGTTTATTGATGATGCTGCGGGCTTAACACCAACAGAAGTGCGTTCTAGAGCGCGAAGAGTTGCTAGAGATCATGGTGGTTTAAGCATGATCATGATCGATTACTTGCAATTAATGCGTGCTCCTCAGTTTGCCGATAACAGAACGTTAGAAATTGCAGAAATATCGCGTTCATTAAAAGCGTTAGCGAAAGAATTAGAAGTGCCTGTTGTTGCGCTTTCACAATTAAACCGTAGTTTGGAACAAAGAGCAGATAAACGACCCGTAAACTCAGATTTGCGTGAATCAGGTTCGATAGAGCAAGATGCTGATTTAATTATGTTTATCTATAGAGATGAAGTTTATCATGATGATTCTGAATTTAAAGGCATGGCGGAAATTATCATAGGTAAACAGCGTAATGGCCCTATTGGTCGTGTGCCGTTAACATTCCAAGGTCAGTATTCTCGTTTTGATAATTATGCGGGTTCTCATGTGCTTGATGAAGATTAATGACAAATGACGTTAAAAACAGCAACAGCGACAATTGATCTCAAGGCTCTAGAAAATAACTTTCAGTATATAAAACAAAAAGCGCCTCACAGTAAAGTGATGGCTGTTCTTAAAGCAAATGCGTATGGTCATGGCCTAGCTTGTATTGCACAAGCGCTTGGTTCAGAGCAATGTCAGGCAGATGCTTTTGGTGTTGCTCGCATTGATGAAGCGTTGGCTTTACGTACTTCGGGCGTTGTTAAGCCAATCGTTTTATTAGAAGGCTTTTTTGACAATAAAGATCTAGAGATGTTAGCAGTGAATGATTTTCAAACAATTATTCATAATAAACAACAGCTTGATGCTATTTGTTCAGACAATTTAGTACTAGAACGGCCGTTAAAAGTTTGGTTGAAAATTGATACGGGTATGCACCGTTTAGGTATTAATCCTGAAGAATTTTCTCATTATTATCAAAAACTAAAAGCAAGTAATAACGTTCATGACGCCATTATTTTGATGAGTCATTTAGGCTGTGCTGATGATCTAAATAATATTGCTACCACGCAACAATTGGCTTTATTTGAAGAAATAACTTCAGAATTAGGTGAAGAAAGAACTTTAGCTAACTCTGCTGGAGTTTGTGCTTGGCCGCAAACTTATTATCAATGGATTCGCCCAGGTTTATTGCTCTATGGCGTATCTCCAATGCAGCAGTTGTCACATGATATCAATGAACATATTCATCCGGTCATGACCTTACAATCAAGCTTAATTGCTATTAGACAATTAAAGAAAGGTGAGTTTGTGGGGTATGGTGGCGCATGGCAAAGCTCGCAAGATACTACCATTGGTGTTATTGCCATTGGTTATGGTGACGGATACCCTAGGCATGCTAAAAATGGTACGCCAGTTCTTCTTAATGGGCGTTTAGTGCCATTAGTTGGCCGCGTTTCTATGGATATGATAACGGTAGATTTAGGAGCGAATAGTCAGGATAACGTTGGGGATATTGCCACACTTTGGGGGAAAGGCTTAGCTGTTGAAGAAATTGCACAGTGGTCAACTACTATCCCCTATGAATTGTTATGTAATATTACCCGACGCGTGCAAATGGCTATCGCCGAGTGATTCAGCTTTTGTGTTGAGATTTTAAGCTAAAGCTGATTTTGTAATATTCAAGATGTATATTAAATGTGTATTGGCTTAGCAACTATCACCATTGATGGTTGCAACTAACGTGCGCGTTGAGCCATGATCACGATGCTCACCTAAATAGATCCCTTGCCAAATGCCTAACTGTAATCGCCCATTTCTAATTGGAATGCTCACGCTGCTGCCTAATGTACTCGCTTTGATATGGGCAGGCATATCGTCTTTTCCTTCGTATACATGTTGATAATAAGCGGCATTTTCTGGAATAAAATGATTAAAGTGTGCTTCCATATCACTTCTTACCGTAGGATCGGCGTTTTCATTTATGGTAAGTGAAGCAGAGGAGTGTTTGATATATAAGTGTAGTATGCCTATCGAATAAGAATTTAGTTCTGGAATGGCATGTAAAACTTCGACAGTGATCAAATGAAAACCTCTGCTTTTAGCCGATAATGTGATGTCTTTTTGCAACCACATAATTATTCTCTAGGTTAATTTTTCCACATGTTAAATATTTTGGTCGAAAATGGCTTAAATAAAAAAAGCCTCAAACGAGGCTTTTAATTTCAAAGATTATTTTATTTATCGAAGCTAAATTCTATGTAAGCTTTACCATGAGGAGAGTTTAATGGAATAATGACAATTGGTCCGTCGGCTCGATGTTTAATTGTGTGATTAGCACCCGAAACAACCATAGGTGTGGCCATATCAAATTCAAAGCCTTTTTCACTTAACATACGCTTAGCACCACCAGTAACCATGTTAGTTATTTCACCCACTAAATCAGTGATTTCATCATTTATTTCATCAGGGGCTTCACCAACCATGCCTTTCATCGTTGCAAGTGCGAGAGGACCATCAAAAGTAATTGAAAGCGACCCTTTAGTTTGCTCACTTACCATGCCAATGAGCCCAGAAACATCACCCATTGCAACTTCGTCTTTTTTTAACTTTGGCTTTTCAGGAGTCAATTCCATTTGGGCCATAGTAGACATAACGTTAAGCATTGATGATAAAAACGGGTTAATAAACTCTACATTCATGTATATTCTCAAAGCCTTAGTTTGTACTAGTATTCTGATTTTGCACGTTAATTTACTAAATGTAAATCAATGAATACTAATTATTATTTTTCAATAGTAGCTACTCTTACTGACTGTGTAAAAGTTAAACTGCCTTTACTTACAGAGT
>DAINNQ010000036.1:0-13099 GCA_036735825.1 Alteromonadaceae bacterium
AGCTTGATGATTTATGCATGAATGATGGTCATTGAAAATATTGAGTAAGTTTTTTGAATATATTTTATCAAATACATGGTCTCTTTGAGCTAATTCAACACACACTCAATATTTACATTATTTATAAGATTTAGGAATTTCATGAAAAACATAGCGTTTTATATTATTTTTATCTTGTTTACCTACCTTAATTTATCGCCTGCTCACGCCAATGAATACATGAAGGGAAAACTAACCATTGCTGAACATGCTGAGCTTGTTTCGCCGCTTTTAAATGGTCAAATGATCCCACAAGTTGACGTTACAACTATTGACGGCACACAAACGCAGTTAAGCGATTTTCTTCAAGGGAATAAAACTATTTTATTTTTCTATCGTGGCGGCTGGTGCCCATTTTGTAATACCCAAATGGGGCAGCTGCAAGCTATTGAAAAAAGATTAACGGCTTTAGGATTCAAACTTGTCGGTATTTCAACGGATGATGCAAAAAGTTTAAAAGCAAGTATGGTCGAGCGTGAATTATCTTATCAGTTATTATCTGATTATCATTCAAAAGTAAGTACCGCATTTGGCCTGTCATTTTTTACTTCAGCGCAAACCACCGAAAGATACCTTGATAAAATGGACTTACAAAATCCCCTTCAAAAAAATCTAGCGGGTGAAGAGCGTTTAGTTTTACCTGTACCTGCGATTTATGTTATTGATAGTAATGGCTTAATACAATTTAATTATGTTAACCCAAACTTTAAAGTGCGCTTGCATTCAGAGTTATTATTAAAAGCGGCAGAATTAGTTAACTAACTTGAGAGCCACTAAAGAAAGATAAGAAAGCAAAGCCAGATGAGTATTTCTCATCTGGCTTTTCTATTTTTACTCATCATGCTTGATGATTATCTTTGAGTTGCGGCTTTCATCGATTGCACAAAGGCAGTAAGCGCTTTTAACATCGCGTCATGATTGCCAAGATTTTGCTCAATGATCTTAACCACGGCAGAGCCGCTAATAGCGCCAGAGGCTCCTGCTTCTAATGCATCTTTAACTTGTTCAGGTTGTGAAATACCAAAACCGATCACAGCTGGCGCAGCATGGTTACTCGCTAAAGCATTAATTAAATGCTCAGCGGGTGTGCTTGCTTTAGTTTCAGTGCCTGTGACACCTGCGCGGCTTAGCACATAAGTATATCCTTGGCTGTAAGTTGCCACTTTGGCTAAAGTGTCATTACTGGCATTAGGCGGTGCAATAAAAATTGGCGCAATGTTAGCCGATAAAGCGGCGGCTCTAAACGGCTCACTCTCGCGAATAGGTAAATCCGCAATTAACACAGAATCGACACCTGCATTGGCCATATCTTGGTAGAACTTTTCAACGCCACGGGCAAAAATTAAGTTGCCATAAAGGAGCAAACCAATCGGAATTTGCGGCGCGTATTGACGAATTTCTTTTAAGATATCAATGCAAATATCGGTATTAACACCACTTGCTAACGCTCTTTTACCCGCTTCTTGAATGGTTATGCCATCAGCACTTGGGTCAGAAAACGGAATACCTAGCTCTAGGGCATCAGCGCCCGCATCAATTAAGGTTTTGATGATCGCCAGTGATCGCTCAGGGTTAGGATCGCCAATGGTGACAAAAGGGATAAATGCCCCTTGGTTTTTCTCTTTTAACTCAGCAAAACATGCCGTGTATCTATAGCCTGGTTTTTCAGTGGTAAAACTGGTCATTATTGTTGCTCCTTGTCTGACGTTTCTGGGTGCAATACGGTATGGACATGCGCGAGATCTTTATCACCTCGGCCAGAAAGGTTGACTAAAAATACCGTTTCTTCTGTAACGCTTTCAGCCATTTTTAATGCTTGGGCAAGGGCATGAGAAGACTCTAATGCGGGAATAATACCTTCACATTTTGCTAATGTTTGAAACGCGTTAAGTGCTTCGTCGTCATTAATCGGCATATATTGTGCGCGACCAGTGTCTTTTAAAAACGCATGCTGTGGGCCAACGGCAGGGTAATCTAGGCCAGCAGATACGGAATATGATTCTTCAATCTGTCCATAACTGTCTTGCATAATGTAGGTGTAGTTGCCGTGTAACATACCTTTCGTACCAGCAGCGAGGGTTGCGCCATGCTGATGGGTGTCAATGCCTTTACCGCCTGCTTCTACGCCAATTAATTTTACCTGTTCTTCTTTGATAAAATCATTAAACATACCAATGGCATTTGAGCCGCCACCCACACAGGCAATAACGTAATCAGGTAAACGTCCTTCTTGAGTCAAAATTTGCTGCTTGGCTTCTTCGCCGATCATTTTTTGAAAATCACGAACGATTGTTGGAAATGGGTGAGGACCCGCGGCAGTTCCTAATAAATAATGCGCGCTGTCGTAATTTGCAGACCAGTCGCGTAATGCTTCATTAACGGCATCTTTTAATGTGCCAGAGCCAGCCGTGACAGGAATGACCGTGGCGCCCATTAATTTCATACGAAAAACATTAGGTTGCTGACGCTGACAATCTACCGCGCCCATATAAACACGGCATTTTAAACCAAGTAACGAACAAGCAATTGCCGTGGCGACACCGTGCTGACCTGCACCTGTTTCAGCGATAATTTCTGTTTTACCCATACGTTTGGCTAATAACGCCTGACCAAGTACTTGGTTGGTTTTGTGAGCGCCGCCGTGCAATAAATCTTCTCGTTTGAGGTAAATTTTTGCTAACGGATTTTTGCTTAAATTACGCGTTAACGTTAGCGGAGTTGGTCGCCCGGCGTAATTAGTCAGTAAATCGTTAAATTCATTGATAAAGCTCTCATCTTTTTGAGAGGCAATGTAAGCTTGTTCAAGCTGCTCTAGTGCAGGGACTAATAATTCCCCCACAAACATACCGCCGAATTCGCCAAAATAGGCAGGAAGTGTTTGTTTCGATTCTTGGTTTTTCTCTGAAATAGTCATGTTAATAATTCCGTATTTTCGTAAAAACTTGCTGCAGTTTTTCACGACTTTTAACGCCTGGACTTTGCTCAACACCTGAGTTGATATCCAAGCCAAATAAATCTTGTTGGTTTAGCTGTTCAATTGCGTGATCGATATTGTCGATATTTAAGCCACCCGCTAAAAAGCAGCTTGATAAATTTTGCTCGCTCTCGGCTAACGCTTGCCAACCAAAGCTTTGACCACTACCTGCTTGTTTACCATCGAGGACAACTTTATCCACTTGCAATGAAAATTCAGGCACAGAATTCTCAACGGCAAGCGCTTTCCAAATTTGGCAATGCAGCGGTAACTGTTTTATTAAACTTTCAATATACGCTTGGTCTTCATCGCCATGTAATTGCACAGCATAAAGATTAAGCTCAGTGGCAAGCTCAGCAATGCGTTGTCTTTTTTCATTCACAAATACGCCAACATAATGAAGCGATGGCGCCTGAGTCACTATCGTTTTTGCTTGCTGTAAATCAATGCAACGAGGTGACTTTTCAGCAAATATTAAACCACCAAATTGTGCACCAGCGTCAATGGCGTATTGCGCCTGCTCAGCGGTTGTTAAGCCACAGACTTTATTGTTGCCGTAAATAAGCGTACGACAAGCAAGATCAATATCGTCTTGCGCCATAATTGAACTGCCCACTAAAAAACCATCGACGGCAGGTGCAAGTTCGCGCACTTGACCATTGGTATAAATACCTGATTCAGAAATGATAATGCGATCATCAGGCAAGCTTGGTGCTAAATCAAAGGTGCGAGCGATATCTGTCGATAAATCACGTAAATTGCGGTTATTGATACCAATGAGTTTAGCACCAAGTTTGATCGCGCGATCACGTTCTTCTTCATTAGAAATTTCTGTCAAAATGGCTAAATTGTATTGTTTCGCAACCGCTGCTAATGCTTGATATTCTTCATCTGATAACACACTGAGCATCAATAAAATTGCATCGGCGCCATAATATCTCGCAAGGTGTACTTGATAAGGTTCGACAAAAAAGTCTTTGTTTAAAACAGGGCAACTGACCGTATTTGTGACTGTTTTTAAATACTCAAACTTGCCTTGAAAATATTTTTCATCAGTGAGCACTGAAATAGCCGCCGCATATTTATCATAGATTTGGCATATGGCTTTCGGATCAAAATCTTCACGAATTAACCCTTTAGACGGAGAAGCTTTTTTACACTCTAAGATAAAGCCTGCATGACTATGCCCTTGTTTACGATCAAGCGCGGCATACATGTCTTTGGTAGTAGGTGTTAAGCTGTCAATAAAACTGGCTAACGGCATTTCTTGCTGCAAGCGTGCAATTTCAATACGCTTATCCGCAACAATTTTTTCTAATACATTGGCCATTACTGCGAACCTCCCAAAGCGTATTCTTGGCTATTTGAAACGGCAACCATCTGCTCTAATGTGCTTAGCCCTTGACCAGAGGCAAGTACTTCACTGGCTATTTGCGCCGCCGAAATTAAACTATCTGCTTTGTTGTGCAAATAAAGGAGTGCGGCACAGTTAATGATCACTGCACTGTTATGAGCAGCTTGGCCATTACCCGATAATATAGCGCGTATAATATCGGCATTCTCTTGCGGTGTGCCACCTTTAATATCTTCTAAGGTATAACGTTCTAGTCCAAAATCTTCTGGTGAGATAACGCGTTCAATCATTTCACCTTTGTTAATTTCAGTCACTTGCGTTTCACCATGTAAGGCAATTTCGTCGAGCCCACTACCGTGCACAACCCAACCACGCTGCACGCCAGTTAACATTAAACTTTTTGCCATTGTAGGAATGAGCTCTGGCGTATACACGCCAAGCAGCATCACTTCAGGTTTAGCAGGATTGACCAACGGGCCAAGAATGTTAAAGAGGGTGCGAATTCCCATCGCTTTGCGTACAGGGCCTGCATATTTAAAGCCTGGATGATAAGCGGGTGCATATAAAAAGCATAAGTTGGTTGCTTGTAAACATTGGCTGGATACTTCTGGCGACATCATTAAATTTACGCCGAATGCTTCAAGTAAATCAGCGGAGCCTGACATGCTCGATACACTTCGGTTACCATGTTTTGCCATTTTTATCCCACATGCAGCAGCTAAAATAGCGGCTGTTGTCGAGATATTAATCGTATTGGCACCGTCACCACCTGTACCAACGCAGTCTGAAACGGCTAATGTTTGCTGCGGAAATTTAGTCGCGTAGTTTCTTACAGCAACAGCAGCACCCGCAATTTCTTCAGATGTTTCACCTTTTATTTTTAGGGCGGTCAGCGTGGAAGCTAATAATTCTGGCGCAATTTCGCCTTGCATAACTTGCTCAAAAAACGCTTGAGCTTGCGCTTGCGTTAAAGATTGCCCATCAACTAATTGTTGTAAAATGTTAGACATGAAAAGCTCCTTCTAATTGACTGCCATTATTGATATCTGCGTCGTCATTTGCGATCAAACAAGCAATGCTTTGCGCTAATAAGGTACTGCCGTAAGTGGTTAAAATTGATTCGGGATGAAATTGAAAACCTATCACCTTGTCTTGTTCATGTTCTATCGCCATCGGCAAAATAACGCCATCATCGGTGGTAAATTGCGCAGTTAAGGTTAAACACTCAGGCATTTGTGTTGCCACAAGTGAATGATAGCGAGCGACAGGTAAAGGTTGTTGAATATTTGCGAATGCTCTTGTGCCAAGGTGCTCAACGTTTGAGGCTTTGCCATGAACAATTTCAGGTGCTCGGCCGACAACGCCACCGTAATACTCAATTAACGCTTGATGCCCTAAACAAATGCCCAAAATGGGATATTTACCTGCGGTTTTTCCAATTAAGTCCATCAAACAACCTGCTTTGCTTGGCTCACCTGGGCCTGGAGATAACACGATTAATACCGGTTCTTCACAGGCTTGAATTTGTTCAACAATATAGTCTGCACTTATGGTGTTTCGATAAATAATCGGTTCAAACCCTAAACATTGAAATTCGTCAACTAAGTTATAGGTAAAGGAATCGAGGTTATCGAGCATAAAAATTTTCGTTTTATTTGCAAGTTGTTCTTTGGCAAGTTGTGCTAATGAAAAAGACATTATTTCGCCTCCGATTTAGCGGCATCTTGATTCGATGCGCCACTGTGCGTTGACGAAACATTCACCATAGTTGCTGCATTTTGTATGGCGCTGATCACGGCTTGCGCTTTTTGGCGTGTTTCATTTGCTTCTGCTTGAGGATTAGAGTCGTACACCACACCAGCTCCAGCTTGCACGTGGGCGATGGCATTTTTAACAAATGCACTTCTGATGACAATACAAGTATCCATATCACCTTCACCAGTTAAATAGCCAACTGCGCCGCCGTAACTACCACGGCGTTTACCTTCAAATTGTCTGATTAATTCGGTTGCACGTACTTTTGGCGCGCCTGATAAGGTGCCCATATTCATACAGGCTTGATAAGCATGTAGAGCATCAAGGTCAGTTGATAAGGTGCCACAAACACGTGAAACTAAATGCATGACGTGCGAATAGCGATCAACTTTTAGTAAATCAGCGACATGACGAGTGCCTGGTTGGCTAACACGAGCGACATCGTTACGTGCTAAATCGACTAACATAATATGCTCAGCTAATTCTTTTTTGTCTTGGCGAAGTTCAAGTTCAATACGGCAATCTAAATCTAGCGAAAACTCGCCATTTGCTCGATAACCACGAGGACGAGTGCCTGCAATAGGGTATATTTCGACTTGGCGATTGTGCTGTTGATACTTAATTGCTGATTCTGGCGAGGCACCAAACATGCAAAAATCTGTATCTTGAAGATAGAACATGTAAGGGCTTGGGTTACTGGTTCTTAGCGCTAAATAGGCATTAAAGGTATCAGCACAAGGCAGAGAAAAAGTACGCGAAGGCACCACTTGGAAAATATCACCTGCTTTAATATGTTCTTTTAGCTTTTCAACGTTGTCACAAAATACTTCATCGCTAATATCACAGCTGACATCTAATGGCGTAACATCGGTTAACTTTGTTGTTTGCGGTGGGGCAATGTCACTCTCAACTAAGGTTTTAATTGCAGATAAGCGACGAGCAATTTCAAAATGACATTTTTGCTGATTTGGCCCTGAAAATACATTGGCGATCACTTCACTTGAACGTTTTTCATGATCTATCACGACTAAGGTTTCAGCTAAATAATAAACAAAATCTGGACAGGTATTTTCACCGTTGGCAACGTCAGGCAATTGTTCACTCATGGTGATCATATCAAAGGCAAACGCGCCAGCTAAAAATACCGCAAACGGGTGATGATTTTCATTGTTTAACTGTTGGAAAACTCGTAACGCTTCAAATGGATTAGTGGCGAGTAAACGAGATTTTTCATCGAGGGTTTGCAATGGACGCTCAAAAGTTGCCATAAAGGTTTGTTGGTTAACCGATAACTCAGCTTTGCCTTTTAGCGCTTGTTTTGCAAAATCCATCGCCGCTTGACCATTAACGGATAAGGCTTCAAACGTTACTTGATTAGCATTACAAACAATTTTAACGGCTGCATCAACGAGTAATAAGCTTTTCAATTGATGCTTTTTGTCAATTTCTGCTGACTCTAACAGTAAATTATTGCTTTTGTTGCCACATAATTTTTTAAACAGCGTTAGCGGATCAGACTGATAACGCGCTTTACTGGAAAGCGTGTTGACTTTTCCTATTTCAGCATTGGCTTTTGCGTCATAAATGGCTTTCATATTGTTTTACCTGCCGCAGTCACAAAAGGTTTAATATCGGCCATTAAGGTAGCAAAGTCTTCTGCGGTCAGCGCTTGGTGACCGTCTGATAACGCTTCTTTTGGATTTAAATGTGTTTCAACAATAATGCCATCAGCGCCAACGGCAACTGCGGCTCTTGATAATGGATTGATTAAAGACTTCACACCTGTGCCATGCGAAGGGTCAACAAAAACGGGTAAATGGGATTTTTCTTTTAAATAAGCAACAGCATTTAAATCAAGGGTGTTACGGGTGGCCGTTTCAAAGGTGCGAATACCACGCTCGCATAAAATCACATTAGGATTACCCGCGTTAATAATGTATTCCGCAGCTAATAATAATTCTTCAATCGTTGCGCTCATGCCGCGTTTTAATAAAACCGCTTTATCAGATTTTTCGCCGACAGCTTCAAGTAAACGAAAGTTTTGCATATTACGTGCGCCAATTTGGTAACAATCAATGTAGTCGTGCATTAAATCAGCATCAATAGGATCAATAATTTCAGAAACCACAGGTAAGTTGTATTTTTCTCGCGCCGCCTTTAATAACGCTAAACCTTCACCTCCTAAACCTTGAAAACTATAAGGGCTGGTGCGAGGTTTAAAAGCTCCACCTCTTAGCAGAGGCACACCTTGTGATTTGATCATCTCGCTAACACCAAAAAGTTGTGCTTCACTTTCAACTGAGCAGGGGCCAGCAATAACCGTAAAGTTTCCGCCGCCAACTTTAACGCCACCGATTGAGACAATCGAGTCATGCGCTTGTAACTCGCGACTAACAAGTTTGTACGGACTGAGGACTGGTTTGATTTCGTCTACCATAGGGTAGGCGTCTAAATGAAGTTGGCTTAAAACTCGTTCATCACCTAATGCCCCTAAAACGGTACGTTCTATACCGGGCATATACAGTGGTTTTAAACCTAAGCTGGCTATTTTATCTAATATTTCGTTCGCATCTTGTTCAGACGCTTGTGGTTTTAATACGATGATCATGTTCTATTTCCTAACGCTAATTTATTGTCTTTGGTCAACCGGCATAAATAGGCTGTAGCCACCAAATAAACCAACTTTTTACACGTGTTGTTAACATTGTTAACCCTTACATTTTATTTTTTAACTGCTTAAAAAGAAAAACCCGCTTAATTACGTAAGCGGGTTTTCAGAATTTTTTTCATTTTTTTAGATGAAAAGCAAACAAACACAACCCACTTATGTAGAGTTATGCCACCACCAGATTAATGAAATAGTTTGTTTTACAGGTATCATTCGTTTCTTAACCTAAGTAAAATGGGTTTGCTAAAATCCCTTATAGAAGACCTTATTATGACTTTGATGTCAACCGAAAATTTTCCAGACTTTAAAAATTGTCGTGTTGACTTACACAGCCATACTCGATGCTCTGACGGGGGCTTAACGCCGCAAGAGCTGGTAGATAGAGCCGTTAACTTTCAAATAGATGTATTAGCGATTACCGATCATGACACGACCGCCGCACTTGATATTGCTAAAGGTTATATTCTAGAAAAAAATTATCCATTAACGCTCATCCACGGTATTGAAATATCAACCAGTTGGCACGGTTTTGAAATCCATATTGTTGGCTTAAATATCGACCAACATAATATCTCTTTACAGCAGCTAATTGACAAGCAGCAAAAAGCCAGAGAAAGTCGAGCCTTATTAATCGGTGAAAAACTAACTAAATGTGGTTTTAGTGGCATTTACGAACAAGCCAAAGAGCTGGCAGGAGAAGGCTCAATTACTCGGGCGCATTTTGCAAAAGCACTTTTTCAACAAGGCTTAGTACCCAATTTACAAGCGGCGTTTGATAAATATATCGGAAAGGGTAAGCGGGCGTTTGTTAAACCAACATGGTGCTCAATTGAAGAGGCTATTCAAAGCATTCATGACGCAGGCGGCACTGCGGTGATGGCGCATCCAGTACGTTATGATTTATCTACAAAATGGTTACGACGTTTAGTGGTGCAATTTCAACAAGCACAGGGTGACGGACTAGAAATAGTTTTACCACAAATGAATAACGATCAACGCAGATTAATGCTAAGCTTTTGTTTAGAATATGGATTACATGCTTCAATGGGATCAGATTTTCATTATCCGAGTCGGTGGTCTGATTTAGGCCGTAATTTAGTGATGCCAGAGCAAGCATCGCCGATTTGGACGAAATGGTCATAACCGACATATCTATAACGCAATTTATTGCTATTAAGGACATTTATGAGTCAGTTTTTTTATGTACATCCTGACAATCCTCAAGGTCGATTAATGAAACAGGCCGCTGAAATTATTAAGCAAGGCGGCGTGATCGTCTATCCCACAGATTCAGGTTATGCGTTGGGTTGCCATATTGGTGATAAAAAAGCATTAGAGCGTATTTGTCGCATTCGTAATATTGATAAACAGCATAATTTTACTTTAGTTTGCAAAGATTTATCAGAACTGTCGGAATACACGCGAGTTGATAATACCGCGTTTCGTTTATTAAAAAATAATACCCCAGGCCCATATACTTTTATTTTTAAAGCCAGCAAAGAAGTACCCAAACGTTTATTAAATCCTAAGAAGAAAACGATAGGGATCCGCGTTCCTAACAATGCCATTGTACGTGAATTATTAGCAGCGCTTGAAGAGCCAATTATGTCGACGACCTTAATCATGCCGGGCAAAGACATGGCAGAATACGATCCTGAACATATTCGTGACATGCTTGAGCACGATGTGGATTTGATCATTAACGGTGGGCATTTGGGCGAGCATCCTACTACGGTTATTGATTTCTCAGAAGGTGATGCGCAAGTGATTCGTGTTGGCGAAGGTGACCCAACACCGTTTGAATAATCTATTTTTATTAGCTAAGTTTGTACAAATTGATGAGTAATTTAACCAACAAAAGTGCGCTTGGGGAAGGAGAAATGCGACAGCAACCTTTGCCGTTGGCTTTTATTCGTGGCGAAGTTTTTGTTAATAAACCTCAAGATCTTTTTATTCCACCTGATGCCCTTGAAGTGATTTTAGAGTCATTTGAAGGGCCACTTGATCTCCTGCTGTATCTGATCAAAAAACAGAAATTTGATATTTTAGATTTACCGATTGCACCAATTACCACGCAATACATGGCCTACGTAGAGTTAATGAAAGAGGTCAAGCTTGAATTAGCGGCAGAATACTTGGTGATGGCGGCAATTTTAGCCGAAATTAAATCAAGATTATTACTCCCTAAACAGCACGTTGAAGAAGAAGATGAAGACCCTCGAGCGGAGCTAGTTCGTCGCCTGCAAGAATATGAAGTGATAAAAAAAGCGGCGCAAAACCTTGATGAGCTACCGCGCATGGAAAGAGATTTATCTATCGCACAAGCCGCGTTTCCAGAAAGCTATATACTCAAAGCGAAAGCTGCGGATGTTGATTTGAACGAGCTTGTAGTTGCGCTACAAGAAGTGTTAAAACGTTCACAAGCCTTTGAACATCATCATATCGCAAGAGAATCTTTATCAACGCGCGCCCGTATGGCTGAAATTTTAACAAAATTACAAGAAAATGAAGACAATCGATTTGTTGATTTTGTCGAATTATTTATTCCACAAGAAGGACGTAATGGCGTAGTAGTGACGTTTTTAGCCATTCTGGAGTTATTAAAAGAGCAGTTAATTGAATGCGTGCAAGTAACAACAAGTGCGCAAATTCACGTGCGTTTGAAGGACGCTATTCATGCAGTTAGTTGAAAATAAAGCTGAACCTAAAAAAGTTAACGGCAAAAAAATTAAAGCCAAAGAACTTGAGCTGCTTGTAGAGGCGGCAATTTTCTCCTCGGATAAACCTTTATCTATCTCCATGATAAAAGACAAGCTACTGATTGATTATCAAGTGTCAACAAAACACATTCGTAATGCTTTAACCATGTTAGCTCTACATTATCAAGGGCGAGGTATTGAATTAGTTGAAGTGGCATCAGGTTTTCGTTTTCAAGTTAGAGAGCATTTATCAACAGATATTCAATACCTGCAACAAGAAAAAGCGCCTAAATATTCTCGCGCTTTGCTTGAAACCTTATCATTAGTTGCTTACAAGCAACCCATTACTCGTGGTGAAATTGAAGAAATTCGTGGAGTTGCGGTCAGTAGTCACATCATTAAAACATTGATAGAACGCGAATGGATAAAAATAGTGGCGCATAAAGAAGTGCCTGGAAGACCAGCTATGTACGCAACAACTAAAGAGTTTCTCGATTATTTTTCGCTGAAATCGTTATCGCAATTACCCGAATTAATGCCAATGGCAGAATCTACTATCGTTAACCATGAGATAAACGATATAATGCCCTAGTTTTATGTGATCCCCATTCTAAAGAGACAGCAACGAAATCGTTACTGACGTGAGAGAATTTGACCAATGTCTGAAAAGTTACAAAAAGTATTAGCCCGAGCCGGTAAAGGTTCACGAAGAGAAATGGAAACAGTGATCAGTGCGGGGCGAGTCAGTATTGATGGTAAAGTCGCCTATTTAGGTGACCGTGTTGAAGGTACTGAGCAGATCAGAATTGATGGTCATCCTGTCAGTTTAAAAGCCAAAGATGATGAGCTTTGTCGTGTGTTAATGTACAACAAGCCTGAAGGCGAAATGTGTACACGTAAAGATCCTGAAGGGCGTCCAACGGTGTTTGATAGGCTGCCAAAATTAGAATCAGAACGTTGGATTGCTGTTGGCCGATTAGACATTAACACCTCTGGAATGTTGTTATTCACTACCGATGGCGAATTAGCCAATCGTTTAATGCATCCATCTCGCAAAGTAGAACGTGAATACGCGGTTCGTATATTTGGCGAAGTAGATGAAGCTATGCTGCAACGTTTACGTGCGGGTGTGAAGCTTGAAGATGGCCCAGCTAAGTTTCAAAAAATTACTTATCGCGGCGGTGAAGGCCGTAATCATTGGTTTCATGTGGTGCTTTCAGAAGGGCGAAATCGTGAAGTTCGTCGTTTATGGGAAAGCCAAGAAGTACAAGTTAGCCGCTTGATACGTGTTCGTTACGGCGACATGGAATTAAAGCGTCAATTACCTTTAGGTGGCTGGGAAGAGTTAGGTTTACCTGAGGTTAACTATTACCGTAAATTAGTGGGTTTATCGCCTGAGCATAAAACAAAAGTAAAAGTTGATGAAAAAGCGATGGATAACGCTAAAAGTCGCCGTATTCGCCGATCAGTGAAAAAGCATCAACATCGCCACCAACAGCAAGCGACAAAAAGACGTAGAACTTAATTTGAAAAAAGAGCATGAGCAAGCGCGAAATCGTGAGCACTTGATAAAATCGCCATGCTCAGCAGTGTTTCGTTAGGAATAATAG
>DAINNQ010000037.1:0-12993 GCA_036735825.1 Alteromonadaceae bacterium
TAATTAACTCGAACGTTTTTAATGATTACGTTAAAACGACGGGAATGGCTCCCGTCGTTTTGGTATTGGTTTAGTTATTGGCAATGCATCAAAAAAGCCAATAAGCAAAGTGATAAAAAGGCAATTATTTTGATACTAATTGTTGATCAAATACCACGTCAGTTACTTTACCCATTTGTAATAAGCTAGGTAAAAATATCAAAGTAAATACCGTGCTCACGCTCATACCACCTACGATTACTGCAGCAATACCACGATATAATTCTGCCCCAGCTCCTGGTATTAATAACAGCGGTAACATCCCACAAATACTGGTTAATGTACTCATTAGAATAGGGCGCAAACGTAATTGCACTGCTTGTTGAACGGCATCGTGGCGAGTTAAACCTTCACTTTCACCAATGCGTGTTTGATAAACAAGTAATATCGCGTTATTTACCACCAAACCTAGCAAAATAACAAAACCGATCATGGTTAATAAATCGAGCGGTTGGAAAATCACTAGGTTAGTTATTTGCAGAACGGCAATACCGCCAACTGTCGCTAAAGGAATGGTTAAAACGACTAACAAACTGTCTTTAAATGAGCGGAACAAGGCTGACATTAATAAATATAAAATCGCTAAAGCTAAGACAAAGCTTTGACTCATATTCGTTAAGGCTTCAGTGAGCGCTTCAGCTGAGCCACGATAGCTGATTGCGCCAGTTTCAGAAAGTTGCTCCATAATGGCTGGCTCTGCTTTTTCTTTTATCGCGCTGATTGCTTCTTCTAAACTAATATTCTCAGGCGGGGTTACTTGCAAGGTGATCGTTCTTTTTCTATCTACCCGCCTGATTGAGCTAGGGCCTGCAGTTCTAACGATATCTACCAACGCTCCTACAGGTTGTACACCTGCTTCGGGAGTAAATAAAGGAATAGCCGCTAATTCTTCAGGAGAGTCCCAATCCGTAGAGCGTAAGAAAACGTTTAAGCGTTTTTGGCCGTTAAAATAATCGCCAACATATAACCCTGTTCCCAACGCTCTAGAAATTGAAGAAACCTGTTGTCGGCTCCAACCTGCTTCGGCAACGCTGCGCTCATCAGGGATCATTCTTAGTTCAGGCTCGGCTAATGTTAATCCCGGCGTTGGACGAATTTGAGCGCCAGGCAATGCTTGGCTAACTGCACCAAAGCCAACGCGAGCAGCAGTTAGTAATTCTTCAACCTCGTTACCTTGAATATCAATGTCAATGCGACGTCCGCCGCCTAAATTGCCAAATAATTGTTCTTGAGAGGCAAAAGCAATGGAGTCAGGGAATCCAGTTAAAATTTCACTGTTTAACACACCAATAATTTTTTGAATGTCGTCAGCATCTTCCGCTCGGCCACCCATAAAACCAAAAGCACCGAAAAATCCCATCCAAGAGTGTTCTAATTTGGGCTGTTTTTCTCCGGTTAAATATGGCATTAAGCGGCGATTGATCTCATCACTCATTTCAACTCTGGCTGCCAGATAACTTTGTCCTGGAGGCGGTAAAATAAAGGCATTAAATGAGTTTTGATTACCTTTAGGCAAATAATCAATTTTTGGAAATAATAGGTAACTGCCAACAAAGGAAAATAGCATTAAACCTGTTACCCAAAAAACGCGTTTCTGTGGGGTAGAAGTGATACGCATAATGCCACTAGTAATGTTATTCCACCAATGCTGATGCGGATCTTCAGATGTCGTTTCTTTTAATAAACGTCTTGCAGCCGTGGGTAATACGGTCACAGCAATCAATAACGAAGCGACAATGGCAACGGCAATAGTGATTGCTAAATCGGCAAATAATTGTCCAGACACTTCTTCTAAAAATGCAATAGGTAAGAAAATCGCAACAGTAGTGGCTGTGGAAGATAACAATGCCCCCCAAACTTGGGTTGTGCCCGTTAACGAGGCCTGCTCAGAAGCAACTCCCTTTTCTCTTAAGCGAACTATGTTTTCTAGCACTACTATGGCGGCATCGAGCACCATACCAACAGCAAATGCGAGACCTGCCATAGAAATAATATTGAGCGTTCTGCCTGCACTATACATCACGACTAACGTGACAACGAGTGAGATGGGGATAGAAAGTGCAACGATAAGCGTTGCTCTGAATTTTCTTAAAAACCACCACAACACGATGATCGCTAGTAAAATACCTAACAATAAGTTGTTTTTCACTAAACTCATTGAACGACCAATATAAATGGTTTCGTCGTACATTTGGATCATCTGTAAGCCAGCACGCTTTAATGGTCCTTCATTCAGCTCTTTCATGGCTGCTTGCAGACCATCCATCACTTGAATTACATTAACGCCTTGTTCTACTTGCGCGTTCATGGCAATGGCAGGTTCACCATCAAGTGTTAAAATGCCTGTTCTATCGGATAAGGTTAATGCGACTTCGGCGACATCTTTGAGTAATATCGGTTGGCCATCACGCCAATCAAGTACCATGTTTTGTAATTGTTCAACGCCGTACTTACCAGAAAAACGCAATGTGTATTTACGTCGGCCAATGTCGTTAAAGCCACCAGATGTATCATTGTTATTTGTTAAAGTGCTAGCGATTGCAGGAATATTTAACCCGAGCGTTGCTGCTTTATATGGGTCAAAGGTGATACGAAGCTCAGTGGGTAAACCGCCAAAAGCGTTAGTTTGTGAAACACCTTCAACGCGTTCCATTCGTGTTTGGATCACTTCTTCCACATAATCTTGATAACTGACGATATCGCGATCATTGCCAGCCAATGGTTTTAATGCAAACCATGCGATAGCGGTAAATGTGCTGTTACCACCAACAGAAATAGTCGGTTCAGTCGCATCTGGTGGATAATTTGGTACTTGATTCAAAGCGTTCATCACATCAATCAATGCACGCTCTAAATTGACACCCGTTTTATAGCGTAAGGTAATACTACCGCTACCTTGGCTTGAGTTAGACTCTAGCAACTCTAAGCTTTGTAAGCCTTTTAGCACATCTTCTTGGCGTTCGATAATTTCCGCTTCAATTTCTTCCGGTGCTGCAGCTCGCCAGTTAGTGGAGATGACAATTTGCGGTTGGCTAATATCGGGTGTTAACTGAATTGGCAGTTTGAAAATACTGATCAAACCAAACAAAGCAATCAGTAAAACCGCAACAACAACTGCGGTAGGGTTTTTAAGTGAAGCTGACGTTAGTGACATTAGAGGTTACCTGAAACTAAACTGTTGTTATTGTCTTTGATGTTAACGGCTTGACCTGATTGCAGCCTCTCTGCGCCGCGGATGACAATTTTATCACCTGCTTTAATATCGCCAATGAGTTCAACTAATCCGTCTTCTGAAATACCGACAGTAACATTCACTTCTTTAGCATTGTTTGCCTCGTCGATAACAAACACACTGATGGCGTTACTGCGTAAAACTAATGCATCTCTAGGTGCTGCTAGTACCGATTTATGTTCGCCTGTTGCCACAGCCGCTTTAACATTTAAGCCTATTGGCCAGTCAAATTCCGACATATCAAGACGTACTTCCATTAAATGCGAGCGAGATTCTGCAACAGGAATTATCGTTTTAATTGGAGCGTAGCCTTCTCCTAACGGCGATTTAACCTTGAGTGTTTTACTTTGCGACAGGTATTTGTACGAGGTCAGTGGTGCAAAGAGTGATGACTCAACATTTGCGGTTTCTACTAAACGAATAATCGCATTACCATTATTAACAAATTCGCCTTGATTACTTAAACGTTGTGTCACTATGCCATCAAAAGGAGCTTTTAATTTGGTATAGGTTAAGTTTTGTTTGGTTTGATCTAAGCGTGCTTGCGCCGCGTCTAAATTGGCTTTAGCAATGTTATAGTTAGCAAGCGTTTCATCGAGCTCTTTTTCTGAAATGAGTTGTTTTTTTACCAGTGATTTTTTACGTTCAACTTCGGCTTTTTCAAAGGCTAATTTGGCGACATTGTTATCAAGATTTGCCTGCTCTTCACGCAGTTGGATCATCAACGGTTTATCATCAATTTGCGCGATCACATCACCTTTTTTAACATGAGTGCCTAAGTCAATGACATGGTTTAAACGGCCTGAAATTTCGGCGGCAAGTTGTGAATTATTTCGGCTAACTACTGAGCCAGAAACCCAAGCTACAGGCGATAATGTGGTATTTTTTATCGTTGTTACATTCACGTTTGCGGCGCGTGATTGCTGTGCTAAGGCATTACTTGATGCTAATAATACAGTGGAAAAGGTGATAAGACTGACGATGATATTGTGGTGAAGATGTTTCATATATTTCTATATACTCGATTAAAAGCGAACTACTTAAGTGTAGCTAACTTTGTCAAAATTCCTGTTTTGTGGGGTAGATAAGAACGAATTCAATACTAAATTCTTTCAAATCATGGGTAATTTCTTTCTATATTGTCAATAAAATGATGTAAGTAGCTTAAAAATACAAGCTACTTACGTTATCACGCACTATAAATCAGATGAATAGCAAAATGCTCAATTAAGGGTTAATTTTTTACCGCTACATAGTCATTGAAATTGGAAAGCAAGGCAATTAATACTTGCACATTATCAGCAATTTGCTTGGAAATTCGGCCAGGAAAAAGTGCCTCAAGACGGTCAATGCGATCAAATTCAGTATGCCAGATATTTCCCCATTTTTTTTCTGTGGCTCGATCACAAGCCGTGATGTTTTTGTCATCAAAACAATCCCAAAGTTTTGGGTTTGTTGTTTGTGAGTAACCGTCAAAGCCGTCTTTTCCATTAATGGTAAAGTTAGTTGACTCAACATAAGCAATGGGGATTCCAGCACAAGCGAATGGCGCATGATCTGACCATGAGCCAGTCACCCCTTCAGGATAGCCAGGATAATCAGGATGAATAACGTACTGACTTTCTTTGCCTAATTGTTCCTTTGAGGCGGCTAATAAAGCATCTCTAACCTGCTTGTCGCTGTTGTATTCTTGATCAGGTAAATCACATTGATAAGGTTTGGTATGGGCACTATGCACATAGGTAAAGTCGCCACCAGCAATGGTGTCAAAATTAATCATGGCAATAATGTTGTCTAGTTGTTGCTGATTTTTGCTCAGTTCAGACACATAATGTTTAGCGCCTTTTAAACCGACTTCTTCAGCGCCAAAAGCAATAAAGCGGATATTGTACGCCAGTTGTTCGTTACTTTTCATAGCCTTGGCAATGGCAAGTAAGGCGGCAATGCCAGCACCATTGTCTGTCGCGCCTAATGAGCCGTGATCTTTAGCGGTAGAGTCATAATGTGCGCCCAATACAATGGTCTTTTTAAGAGCAGTATTAGTATTCACAATAATATTTTTTGAGCTAAGCTGTTTTTTGCCGAAAGAGAAATCTTGCTCAGTGACTTGATAACCCATGTCAGATAATTGTTGAATGATATATTCGGCGGTGCGTTTTTCTTCTTTTGTTCCAGCTTCACGAGCACCAATGCCTTGTTCAGGGGGAGTGACAATATCAAGATGATATTGGTTGGCTAATTGTCCATAATCTGTTTGCGCGAAAGAGATAAAAGAACAAAAGGTGATGAGTAGAGATATTGATTGTTTTACCACGGTTTTTCCCTTGGTTTATTTGTTATAGTGTTATTTTACTCGACATCATTGATTGAGCGCAAAAATGAAATTACTGTTAACAATAATATTTTTACTTATTACCTTTAATGCATCAGCAAAAACGAATGATTCATCTTCTAAAGCAGTTGATGCAGCTGCAGTACAATGCCCTGATTATTTGCAATTTTCCACAAACAAATTGCATTCAAGCGAAGTGATTAATTTATGCAAGCTAACACAAGGTAAGCCCGTTTTAATTGTAAATACTGCCAGTCATTGCGGTTTTACACCACATTTTAAGCAACTAGAAGCACTTCATAAAAAATACCAAGACAAAGGTTTAGTCGTAATTGGGTTTCCATCGGATGATTTTTTTCAAGAAGAAGATGACGAGAAAGATACCGCCAAAATATGTTATATCAATTACGGGGTGACTTTTACTATGTTATCGACCAGTGCTGTGTGGGGCAGTAATGTTAACAGTGTGTTTAAATTTCTCGCAGAAAAATCAACATCACCTAAATGGAATTTTTATAAATATCTAGTTGATGGAAAAGGGGAAAATGTTCAAGCGTTCAGCCCTAAAGTTGCGCCTGATGATGAAGCCTTTATCGCGGCTATCGAAAAAATTATCGATGAAACAAAAGTGACAGAATAAAAAATAGGAAAGAAAAACCATGAGAGTTATTGCTGCGCTGTGGATGTTTACAGCGATATTTTCTTTACCGCTAAAAGCTGAGTTTGTACTTGAAAAACAGCCGAAAATAAACGGCGAAATGATGTTGGGTTTAGCCGAGTTATGTCAGGTTGCTAGTCATACGAAAAGTTATCTTGAAAATTATCCAGATGATGGTTTTGCCGTACATGCCGGCAATGACATTTTTCCTGAGTTAACGTTGGCAAGAGTCAAAAGAACGCTTGATTTTGTCTGCCAAATGTCAAAAGAACAACAAGAAATAACGTCTGAGCAGTTGTTGCAGTATTTCGATTTTTATCGTTGGCTCCCTGATAAACAACAGGCTGATAAACTGGCTTTGCAAAGTGATAATGGTGTTAAGAAACGTCTATTAAATCAGATACCTGAGGATCAAATATTTCTCACTAAATATTACACTAAACTACTCGATGCCAGTGAAGTGCAAACAGAAAAATATAATCAAGCGCTGTACCAAATACCTGAAGATGAAATTAGCTTAAGTATCGACCAAGCAGAAAAAATGAAAGCACAATTGACTCGATATCGTTTTACCAGACAAGAAATAATTGCTGGCGCACTCAAAGGTGAAGGATTAGCAAAGCCATTAATCTGGTTAACAGAAGAAGCCTTGCATGATGTGTTATTACAAGGCACAGGAGTGGTAAAGGTTAACGGTAAAACCCGTTATTTCAATGTTCATCGTAATAACGGCATAGCTTATGACTACACCAAAGGAAAAAGAGAACAAGCGCGTTATTGGTATTTTGCAGAAGTGCCGAGTATTTTGGGCTATGGAAAAACTATTGAGAGTAAAATTGCCATCACTCCCGATGTTACCTTTGCTGGCAATGTGAAACAGCTTGGTTTAGGCAAATTATTTTTGATTAATTTTACCACTGGCGAGCAGCGTTATAATCAAATTGGTGTCTTAGCTGATCAAGGTGGCGCATTCGACAATAACTTATTCCAACTGGATTTTCTTAAAGGCAGTTATTATGGCTGGCAAGATTATTATCAAGCAAACAAGCATTTACCTGATTATGTTAATGCTTGGCTGATGCTCATTAAAGAGTGATGTAAAAAGCATAAATTTATGCTTTTTACTCAGCTCAGCTCAAATTGGCTCAGTTAAATCGAATATTAGCTATTTGCGATATTTTCTGGTGCTGTTTCTTCGAAAACATTGGCTAACGGGTCGGTAGATTCCTTTTCTTCTGTCTCTACTTTAACTTCGCTAGCTTTATTATCAGGGCGATATTGCAAAGGCGCATCAAGCAATATCTGCCTGAGCTTATCGGTATCTTCAGCACGCATGGCGTCATTAATTTTATTTAAAATAATGTTTACGTCAGGCCAACACAGTGAACGTTCATTTGCCGTTAGAATACGTTTATGACGGGTGGGTTGAGCGTGATCATCAATCAATAATTCTTCATAGAGCTTTTCGCCAGGGCGTAAACCACTATATTTGATTTCTATCTCGCCTTTAGGATTTTGATTATTTTTGATCGTTAAACCCATTAAATGGGTCATGTTATATGCAAGGTCGACAATTTTTACTGGATCGCCCATATCCAAAACAAAGACATCACCACCAGTACCCATAGCACCTGCCTGAATAACTAATTGAGCCGCTTCAGGGATGGTCATAAAGTAACGAATAATATCGGGGTGGGTAATGGTGATTGGGCCACCAGCACGGATCTGACGTTTAAATAACGGCACAACCGAACCTGAAGAGCCTAATACGTTACCAAAACGCACCATAACAAAACGGGTATTGTGATCACGCGGCGCTAAAGATTGCAGCACTAATTCAGCTAAACGTTTGGTTGCCCCCATAATATTCGTTGGGCGAACCGCTTTGTCAGTTGAGATCAGAACAAAGGTTTCAACATCACAAAAAATAGCGGCTTGAGCTATTTCGTAAGTACCTAAAACGTTATTTGAAATACCAGCGATAACATTGTGTTCGACCAATGGCACGTGTTTGTACGCTGCAGCATGATAGATAGTTTGTACTTTCTGCGTGTGGAAAATGGTGGTCATCAGCATGCCATTTTGGACATTACCGATAAGCGGCACAATTGGGATTTCGCTTTTTATTTCTTTAAGATATACCGTAAGTTCTTGATGGATCTCATAAAGAAATGCTTCACTGACATCGAGTAAAACCAATTTAGTGGGGTGTTGATGAATAATTTGTCGGCAAAGTTCTTTGCCTATCGAACCACCAGCACCAGACACCATTACCACTTTGTCTTGAATATTGGCACTTAATAATTCAGGAATAGGGGCAACGGGCTCACGACCTAATAATTCTTCAACTGAAACTTCTCGTAGTTGATCTATTTTGCGTTTACCAGAAACAATATCGGCCATATTTGGCACCGCAAGTAACTCAAGGGCGAAAGGCTCGAAGGTGGCGACAATTTCTTTCATGCGATTTTGGCCAACTTTCGACACCGCAATCAGTACCTTAAATTGACCATAACGTTTAACTAAACGGTCGATATCTTTTGGCGAATAAATTTTTATGCCTAACAGTTCTCTACCGTGATAGCGGCTTTTTTCATCGATAAAGGCAAGTGGTTGATATTGTTTACCTAATGCTAAGCTATTCGCGAGTTGTTGACCGGTATTGCCTGCGCCATAAATAACAACACCCTCACGTTCATCAAACCATTTTTGCCCAGTAACAATACCAAAAGCTGCGCGTGCGCCCGCAATTAAGACACCGGCAATGGCAAAAAATACAATCGGCACGGAACGCGGAATAAAGGCATCGTAAAATTCGCCACATACCCAAAAGATGACGGCAGAAAGCGCCAATAAACCGATGACCTTTACTGTGGATTTTGCATTGAAATATCGAATAACGGAGCGGTAGACACCCGAAAAATAAAACAGCAGCATAGTGCTAAGAGTAACGGTAATGAATACCGACCACTCAGCTTCAGTGAACTCTATGTTAGATGCGCCAAGCCTAAGTAGGTAGGCCATAAAAAAGGCAATACCTAGCGCAAAAACATCATAAGCTAAAGCGAGTATTAGCTTAATTGAGCTAGGGATCAAATCAATTTTTCTGATCATGTATTTTTAGCCTTGAACGCCATAATAAGGCCAATTGTTATATAAATGAGTAACTTATTATGGTCTTAAATTGTTACTTTTTTGTTATCATAACAGACTAACTCACCATGTCTGCTATTTTTGTAAATAAATGTGTAATCGTCTCACAGGTTAACTTCACTTCTTGTTGAGTTAATGTTGGATGAACTAAAAACATTAAACTGGTTTCCCCTAAAACTTTGGCATTGGGTAATGCGTTTTTAGGTTTAAACGGTTGATCGTCAAACGCTTTTTCTAAATATACTTCTGAGCAACTGCCTGAGTAACAAGGAATACCAGCTTCGTTAAATGCCTCAATAATTTTATCTCTATTCCAAGAGCAAGGTAATTGAGCTGGATCGACAAACACGTAGCACTTATAAAAGGCATGCTCGATTTCAGCTGGTACTTCTGGCACTCGAATAAAATCAAAATTACCACAAGCGTTGAAAATTTCATGAGCGTAAGAAGTTCGAACTTTGTGCCATTGCGGCATACGTTTGGTTTGAATTCTGCCAATGGCCGATTGCATTTCCGTTATGCGCCAATTGGTACCGAATGATTCATGCAGCCAACGATAACCAGGAGGATGCTCTTTTTCATAAACAGCAGCATAAGATTTACCGTGGTCTTTAAATGCCCATGCGCTGCGCCAAAGTTGCTCATCATTGGTAGTTAACATGCCGCCTTCACCGCCCGTGGTCATGATTTTATCTTGGCAGAATGACCACGCGCCAACATGCCCAATACTTCCAACACTGCGACCATTATATTTCGCCCCATGCGCTTGCGCACAGTCTTCAATAACGAATAAATCATGCTGCTGGGCAAGTGCCATGATACTGTCCATATCACAAGGCCAGCCAGCTAAATGAACACAAATAATTGCTTTTGTTTTTGCAGTTAAAGCGGCTTCGATTGTTTCGGCGGTAATGTTTTGTGTTTCAAGATCTACATCGGCAAATACAGGAGTCGCACCAGCATTAATAATACTACTGATTGATGCTATAAAAGTGCGCGACGTTACGACAACTTCATCGCCTTTGCCAATGTTTAAACTGTGTAGCGCAAGATCTAATGCAAGTGTTCCGTTGGCAAGCGCGATAGCGTATTTACTGTCGGTATATTCGGCAAATTCTTTTTCGAATTCTCGACCTTCTTGCCCTGTCCAGTAATTCACTTTATTTGATCGCAGTACTTCACTAACCGCTGATATTTCTTCGTCAGTAAAACTTGGCCATGGAGAAAACTTAGTATTAAGCACGTAAATGTCCTATTGTTTATTCAATTTCTTTAATGCGAACCGCAGGTACGCCAACATATAAACCGTTTGCTTTGGTCGATTTGGTAACTGCCGCTCCCGCACCTATTTGCGTATTTTGCGCAATCGTAATGCTTTGCACTGAGCAACTGCCGACACCAAACCATGATAATTCTTTGACGAAAACCGTGCCTGATAAATGCACGCCGGGTGAAATGTGAACAGCATCGGCTAGCTGGCAATCATGATCTATTGTTGCTGCGGTATTGATAATACAGACATTATTTATTGTAACAGCAGGATTAATCACACTATTAGCGAACACAACGTTACCTTGCCCTAAAGTAGCAAAAGGGCTAATGATTGCTGATGGGTGAATGATATTCGGCAGTTTTGCTTTCGCTTGTGATAATTCTTTAAACAACGACAAACGAATTTTGTTATTACCGATGGCTAATGCAAATGCATGACTGGTTAAATAATCACGCCAGTTTGTTGATTTTCCGATGATTGGCCAATGTAAATTGTGCTGATAAGCTGGAAAGCCATCATCTAAAAAAGCGATGTCTGAAAATTGTCCGCTGGCGTGCGCACAATCAGCAATGACTCGGCCATGCCCACCTGCTCCAATAATCAAGAGTTTAGTCATTTGAATTACCTGTGAATTTAGTCATGGTTGCTTCACCTTCTGCACTAATATCAGCTTGAGCAAACACTTTTTTAACGGTCAGAAAAAGAATTTTAATATCAAGCCAGAATGACTGATTGTCAACATACCATACATCTAGTTCAAATTTTTGCTGCCAACTGATCGCGTTACGACCATTAACTTGCGCCCAACCGGTAATGCCCGGTTTGACATCGTGACGACGCGCTTGCTCTTGAGAATACAATGGCAAATATTCTACCAATAATGGTCGTGGGCCAACGAGACTCATATGACCGATAAACACATTCCATAAGCCGGGTAATTCATCAAGGCTGGCATTACGTAGCTTTTGACCAAAAGGGGTTAATCGTTCGCTATCAGGTAAGGGTTGACCATGCTCATCTATTGCATCTCGCATTGAGCGAAACTTTATCATATTGAAAATATGACCTTTTAAGCCAGGGCGAGGCTGGGTAAACAATACGGGTTTACCAAGGTTCTTAGCCACTTTATACGCCAAAATGGCAATCACTGGCGATAAGCTCAACAGCGCTAAGCCAGAGATCACAATATCAAATAATCGTTTAATCATGTTGTTTATAGTTATTTTCAATGTATTGAACAAATTGTGCTGCCAACTTTTGACGATCAAATTGCTGCTTTGCTAGGGCTAATGACTGCGCTGACATTGCTGGCAGTTTGTCTTTCTCGTTATTTAAGGTGATCAACGCTTGGGCAAGGGCAGGAATATCATCAGGTGGAACGGCAATACCACATTGATGTTCGGTAATTAATTCAGCCAGCCAACCCGGATAATTGTTAATCACAGGTAAGCCTGAGGCAATGTAATCAAAAAATTTATTAGGAGAGGTACCATAGTAAAAAGCCGGCACATTGGCTAACAGTTGTAAACCGACATCAGCACGCTGCATTAAAGAGGATAATTTTTCTTTATTAACGGGGTCGAGAAAAATAACATTAGTCAGCGATTTTTCTTGTGCTTGTTGTTGTAAGGCGGCTTTTAGTTTTCCTTGGCCAATTAAGACGATTTTAATATCAGTGATCTGACGCTCTTTTAATATTTCTGCAGCATCAATAATATTGTGTAAACCATTTGCTTGACCATGGGTGCCAGTAAAAACTGCGACTAAGTCATTATCGTTTACGCCTTCTGGTTGCCAAGCTTGGCGATTATTATCATGGGAAAAAATAGCTAAATCACAGCCATTAGGAATATTAGCAACTTGACTTGAGGCAGGTAAATAACGTTGAATGCCTTCGACTATGCCGGGTGATAAACCAATATGACCATGGGCACTTTTATAAGCGAGCCATTCTAATAATGATAACAATTTCAGCACGACAGGGTTTTTAATCACTCCCATCGCTTTAGGTAATTCAGGCCATAAATCTCTTACTTCAAAAACAAAATGTTTTCTGCGCAGCCACCGAGCAGCTATGCCGGGTAACGCTGCGGTAAGCGGGGTAGTTGTTGCAAAAACCACATCGTAATCACGAGTTAGCGCTAGTTTTATACTGCGATATGCAAACTTAAGAAAAGCGAAGGTACGCTGCGAAAATGTTTGGCTATTGGAATAATCCAATTCGAATTCAATCACATCAATACCTTCAACTTCTCCTCGGCGTTGGCCATTGATAAAAGCAGAAGTTAACCCAGTATTACCGCCAC
>DAINNQ010000038.1:0-12945 GCA_036735825.1 Alteromonadaceae bacterium
GTTGTCAAACCGCCCAGAAGTGTCTTTATGCTACAGGCGTCCGCGTCGTCTACCAGATTGGCCGTATAATCTGTTCTGTATGATCCATGGTAAAGAAAGAGCGGTAGTTCTTGAGCAAATCAATCAAATCACCCAAGCATGTCAGTTAACCCATATTGACAAAGACATTCTATTTAGTACTAAAGCTTTTAAGCAGCATGGCGCGCGATATTCAAAAAGTACATCAAAATTACAACAGGTGAAACCCTTAGCCAATGATTTGAAGCTTGGGAGCTGTTATGAATAACGCTATTTGTCATGAGGTAGTCGATTTATCCCCCTTAGATAAATCATTAATTAATCTTCTTCAACATGGTTTGCCTGTTTGTGAACGACCGTTTGCACAAATTGCTAATGAGCTCAACACGACAGAAGCGTTAGTTATTGAGCATTTAAATGCTTTGCTTGAGAAAAAAGTACTCTCACGTTTCGGGCCGATGTTTGACGCTGCCTGCCTAGGCGGGGCTTTTACTTTAGCGGCATTAAGCATTCCAGAAGAAGCATTTGATTTGGTCACGGAGCAAGTCAATAGTTTCGAACAAATTGCCCATAACTATCGCCGAGATCATCTCTTTAATATGTGGTTTGTAATTGCTACTGAGTCTCAACAAGAAATTGATGATGTTATTGGTCAAATTGAACAACTCACCGGTTACTCCGTGCTAAACACCCCAAAATTGGAAGAATTTTATGTCGGTCTCTACTTACCAGTCTAATGAATTAACCGAATTAGAACGTCAATACGTGTTGTTAACTCAAAATGGATTACCGATCATCGATAAACCTTATCATTGGTTAGCTGAGCAATTGAGTATTTCAGTTGATGAAACGTTAGCGATGACCAAGTCATTCCTTGAGCGAGGCATCATTCGTCGAATTGCTGCAGTGCCTAATCACTATAAATTAGGCTACAAGTTTAACGGCATGACGGTATGGGATATTGACGATAGGCAAGCGAGCAAATTTGGTGAAGCCGTCGGTAAATTACCATTTGTTAGCCATTGTTATTTACGCCCAAGACATTTGCCAAAATGGAATTACAACCTTTTTGCCATGGTTCACGGCACAACAGCAGCAGAAATTCAGCAATATAGAAAGCAGATCAAACAATTATTGACGGAAGTGTTAGTAGATCGAAATTCCGATGATGTAAATCAAGATAACTACACTAAGTCTAATGATATGTTAACCAGTACAAAAATACTGAAAAAAACGGGTTTGCGGCTAAAGAAAAAAACCAGTGAAAGAACCGTTAAAACCGACAGTAAAACGAAACATGCAAAATTAAAGGGCGATATGGATTATGTTTAGAATTTCACAATTACTGAAAACATTTCATGATGATTTGCCAGTAGGAAGAGCGAGAAAAATGCCAGGTCCTGTGGTGATCTGGAATTTGATCCGTCGTTGTAATTTACGTTGCAAGCATTGTTATTCAACCTCACTTGATATGGATTTTAAAGATGAGCTTAATACAGAGCAAATAAAAGCAACGATTGATGATTTAAAAGTAGCCAATGTTCCCGTGTTAATTTTATCTGGCGGCGAACCTTTGATGCGCCCAGATATTTTTGAAATTACCGCCTATGCCAAAGCCAAAGGCTTCTACGTTGCTCTTTCTACCAACGGTACATTAATTAATGAGAGTAATATTGAAAAAATAAAACAAGCAGATTATCAGTATGTAGGCATTAGCGTTGATGGATTAGAAGAATTTCATGATGAATTTAGACAGCAGAAAGGCAGTTTTAAAACATCCATGCATGCTATAAAGCTATGTAAAGAAGCAGGAATAAAAGTGGGTATGCGTTTATGTTTAACCCGTGAAAACTTTGCAGATTTACCTGCTATGTTAGATTTAATGGAAGAATATGAGGTGGATAAGTTTTATTTATCTCATCTTAATTATTCTGGTCGTGGTAAACGTAATGCGGAACAAGATGCCATGTTTAGAATGACCAAAGAAGCTATGGCGTTGTTATTTGAACGTGCATACTCGCATATTGAACAAGGCATAGAAACAGATTTTGTCACCGGTAATAATGACGCTGATGGTGTGTATTTATTAAAATGGGTCACTGAAAAGTTTGCTTCAATATCAACTGGAAACTATCAACAACGTATTGAAAATCTAAAACAAAGACTGATAAATTGGGGCGGAAATGCTAGTGGTGTCAATGTTGCTAATATTGATAATACTGGCACTATTCATCCCGATACTTATTGGTGGAACCATCCCATTGGTAATGTTAAAGAACAAAAGTTTTCTGATGTCTGGAAAAATACCCAAGATCCATTAATGTTAGGTTTTCGTCAATCACCAAGACCTGTAAAAGGTCGATGTGCACAATGTAATTATTTAAATATTTGTGGTGGAAATACGCGAACCCGAGCGTTTGCACAATCTAAAGATCCTTGGGCAGAAGATCCTGGCTGTTATCTCGATGACAGTGAAATTGGTCTAGTTTCAATATCGTCACAACATAATAAACAACAAATTCCGACGTTAGCAATTTAAAGAATTGAAGGTGAGGCTGCTCACCTTAAGGTGTAAAAATGACTTCATTAGTTTCAAATAATCCGACACAAAGCTCAATTAACGCACACGGTAAATCACAATTAAATCCGGGAGAAGTGGCCTTAGTGGGTTCAGGTCCAGGTGATGTAGAATTATTAACCATTCGCGCAATGCGATTTATCGAACAAGCCGAAATTGCCGTCTATGATCGCTTAGTTAGTGATGAAATTTTAGCCTTGTTACCTGATAACTGCGAACGTTTTTATGTGGGTAAAGAGCAAGCAAAACATTGCGTGCCGCAAGATAAAATCAATCAAAGTTTAGTTGATCTTGCCAAACAAAATAAGCGGGTATTACGCCTTAAAGGCGGAGATCCTTTTATTTTTGGTCGTGGTGGGGAAGAAGCTGAGTTTTTATTACAAAATGGCGTGAGTTGTCATATTTGTCCTGGAATCACAGCAGCTTCAGGCTGTACGACTTATGCAGGTATTCCGCTTACTCATCGAGGTGTTGCCCAAGGTTGTACATTCATCACAGGGCACATTCAAAACAATGACCAATTAAATTTACCGTGGCAGAGTTTAACTAGTCCAACACAAACGGTGGTGTTTTATATGGGGATTAATACCTTACCGAAAATCACCGAACAGTTGATAAAGCATGGCCGTAGTCCCGACACGCCAGCGGCGCTGATCAGAAAAGGCACACAACCAGAACAGCAAACATTTAGAGGAAATATTGGTAATTTAGCGGAGCTTGTTGTTAAGCATAATATTACCCCGCCAACACTCATTGTTATAGGTGAGGTGGTTAATCAATTAACCGAACAACAGCTACGTACACCTGGTTTTCTTGATGCTAATGATTATCAACCTATTGTTTCAGCAAAAGAATGTACTTTAGACGCAACCCCCCTTGATGCCAAATCAGCTTAATTTGCTGTCAACAGCTATGGAAATTCGTATGGATCTTAAAGACTCTTTTTTACCAACTTCACTGGTTCAAACGTTACTCAATAAACGTGTACCGACAGTTTTGGCATCATTATTATTAACGACGACTTGTACTGTTTTTGCTAACGAAGTGAGCTCGAATGCATTAACTAGCAAGGCAGTTGCTGAGAATTTATATCAAACTCACTGTCAAAGTTGTCATGGGATAGAGCGTATGGGAGCGATGGGGCCAGCGTTATTTCCAGAAAATTTATCACGTTTAAGAAAAAACAAAGCGGTGAGTGTCATTAAACATGGTCGCGCTGCTACACAAATGCCAGCATTTTCACAATCTCTAAATGATGAACAAATTGCGAGCTTAGTGGATTATATTTATACACCAGCAAAAGAAACACCGAAATGGTCGATGGCCGATATTGCAGCCACCAACATCCAGCATTTCGATCAAAGTAAGTTGGGTAATAAACCTGTTTTCGACGCTGATTTAATGAATCTTTTTATTGTTGTTGAACTTGGTGATCATTCAGCAACCTTATTAAATGGTGATACCTTTGAGCCCATCACACGCTTTAAAACACGCTTTGCGCTACATGGTGGACCGAAATATTCACCTGACGGCCGTTTTGTGTATTTTGCCTCACGCGATGGCTGGATCAGTAAATATGATATTTACAATATGAAAATTGTCTCAGAGGTTAGAGCAGGCATCAATACAAGGAACTTAGCGGTTTCAAGTGATGGTAAATTTGCCATTGTCGGTAACTATTTACCTAATAATATTGTTATTTTAGATACTACGGATCTTTCGCCGATAAAAGTTGTCGATACCATCGACAGTAAAGGCCAAAGCTCTCGTGTCAGTGCGGTTTATAATGCACCACCTCGACACAGCTTTATCGTCGCATTAAAAGATGTCAAAGAAGTTTGGGAAATTCCTTACAGCGATAAAGGTGGCGTTGAAGTATTTAAAGGCTGGGCACATGATTACCGTAAAGATAGCGGTGAGGGGAAAGTAGAGAATTGGAAAGTCACCAATGCTTTTCCAGTTCGACGAATTAAAACAGAAGATTATTTAGATGATTTTTTCTTTGATCCTGATTACATCAACTTAATTGGAGCCTCTCGTGACAGTCATAACGGTCAAGTGATCAATCTTGATGTAAAGAAAAAAGTAGCCACGATAGAAATGGCGGGCATGCCACATTTAGGCTCGGGCATTACGTGGGATTATGAAGGCAAAACGGTTTTTGCTTCTCCTAATATCAAAGATGGTAGAGTATCTGTTATTGATATGGAAACTTGGCAAGTGATCAAAGAAATCAAAACCGAAGGCCCAGGCTTTTTTATGCGCAGCCACAGTAAATCACCTTATGCTTGGGTAGATGTTTTTTTTGGCGAAAATAAAGAAAAAGTACATGTGATTGATAAAGCAACACTAGAAATTGTAAAAACCTTAGCGCCAGCGCCTGGAAAAACAGCGGCACATGTCGAATTTACAAAAGATGGTAAATATGTCTTATTAAGCATTTGGGATGACGAAGGTGCGGTGATTGTTTACGATGCTACAACGTTAGAAGAGATTAAAAGGTTGCCGATGAAAAAACCGTCTGGTAAATATAACGTTTACAATAAAATAAATTATGAACGCGGAACTAGCCATTAACGGAACTAGCCATTAACGGAACTAGCCATTAATTTGGAACATTTTCGTTAAAAATCACATTTTAACAGGGTTAGTTTCATAATTTAGCGACTTTTATCAGTATGTTTGTCACGCTGATTTTTCAAGGAACTTTATGAATAACCCTATTGTTGTCGATTATTATTCTGATGTTTTATGTATTTGGGCATGGCTTGCCCAAAGTAAACTTTCAACATTAAATCAACAATTAGTTGGCAATATCCACATCAATCATCATTACATGAATTTGTTTGCTAATATCCACGAAAAAATTAACAAACAATGGCAAGATCGCAATGCATTTCAAGGTTATGCAAAGCATGTAAAAGATATTGCTCAACAGCATAATGTCTTTATTCATCCTGATATTTGGTCAACCCAACAACCAACTACTTCAAGCAATGCGCATTTGATAATCAAAGCGATAGAATGTGCTTACGGTCAAGAAAGAAGTGTTGTTCTAGCTGATCATTTTAGACAAGCATTTTTTGAAAAAGCGATGGATATTAGCAATTTAGAGGTTTTATTTGATTTAGCCTTTGAACAAGGTTTGCAACGACAAAAGATACAAGAATTTATTAATAGTGGCCAAGCAATAGCGAAATTAATGAGTGATCATCAAAAACAACAACAATTAGCTTTACAAGGCAGTCCTTCTTATGTGATAGATAATGCCAGACAAATCTTATATGGCAATGTCAGTGTTGAGGTTATAAAAGCTAATGTAGTTGCTCATATATCAAATGAAGCGACATAAGCTTTTTGTACTTTTACATAAACATAAACTGAACTGTTTAATAAGCGTCACTTGTTGATTGCTTAACGATATAAAACAAACAATCACCTAGCGCTACTTTTCTATCTGTTGTTGCCATAAAAATACGCATATTTGTTGCGCAAACCAATTGATTATCTCGAACCGTAAAATACTCATCGATAACATTCTCATTAACGTCGTTGAACAGTTGCAGGTTATCTAAGCCAAGTTGATCTAACCATCCAAGCATTTGACCTTTTCGTGCACTACCATAATTAAATTGTTCAATTTTAGAGATTAAAGTCACACCTTTATAACCTTCGTTATGACAACTATAAGATAAGCTTTTGTAAGGTTTTAATTTTAATCTTAATGGTTTGTAAACAATATCCACCTGATTTCGTTGATGATAATTTTCTATAGAAGGGCAAGTTGCTATTTGCTCTATTCCTCTAAACGCGACTTCGTGAGCTTGCTCATCACTAGCTCCGCCACATTCTATCGTTACTACAGGGCAATTAAAATTCTGCTCCATTAACGCACCTAAACGTATGCTGGAAAGAATGATCGAATCGCAAAAAAATGAGGTTAAGGTTAACCCTTTATTTGAGATAACTGGCGTCACGGCAAAAGCAGGGCCAGAACCTGTGGTGTTATGTAAATCGACGACTGCATCAGGAGATACATCATTTATCGCTTGCTGAATTAATTTAGCGCGCAAATAATAATCATCCTCTTTGTCACTACCAAAACAGCGATTAAGATCCATTCCGCCATCTAAATAACGATGACTCAGTAACGGTTTCGCGTTTGCAGCTTCAACAGAGCAAATAATAAAACGTAAGTTGGTTGCGGGTTTTTCTCGTTCATCTAATGTCAGCCACCGATGAATAGCGATAATGCCTGACGGTTCATTACCGTGCAGTAAGGTAACTATTACTCGGTAGGCCGTTTCATCTTTACCAGTAATGTCGATGACAGTTGGTACATCTAATGACAAAAGAAACTGTTTGAAATCTGCTTTTAACGTAATTTCGTCAGGATCTTTTAAATATTCCATGTCGTTAAAATCTATATTCATATTCCATCCCATGTCGCAACAGGTTCACCACTTTGACAATGTTTAATGTAGTGTTGAACAAGTTGTTGGCATGCTTGCTCTTTTGTCATTGTTGTTTCCATTTGCTTTAACGTCCTTTTCTGCCAAGCTGCACCGGTAAATTGTTTAGCTAATCGTTGTTCTATAATCGTTAAATAATAACTAGCTTCTTTATTTGAAATGTTGAGTGAGATCAAACCTTGATGTGCGATAGGCAGCATTTTGCTAATAACTTGTTTTATGTCAACTTCTTGCGGCTGATATCCGTTTTTTGTAGGCCATAATATTTTGGCATTTAAGCCATGTTGTGCGGCGCGATAAAAATTATATTCGGCAAATCGAAACGGAATATATGAGATGAGTTCTTCAATATCGTTTTGTAAACCTGTCGCTAAACCAATAGCAAAAGCAGCGTTTGCTAACATATCTACATTTGTTGGACCTGCTGGGATCGCCCTAAATTCCAGACGGATATGACCGTTTTCTTCTGAAGAATAAACAGGGCGATGCCAAGGCCAAATGGTACCCAAGTGAAAACAAAGCTCTGGAAGTGCTTTTGAATTGGTAACTTCTTGATTACTTTTTTCTTTATTAATATATGGAATTAACGGGGGATATAAAGCCACCGATTCGGCAAATAACTCCCAAATGCTTTTTCTTAGCCAGCCAAAACCGAAGTTTACACGAGTTGGTTGTTGCCATTGTGATTGATCGCGTAACCTTACATCGAGTGATTGTTTAAATAACGCAATTCTGGTTTCATCCCATAAAGCATTTCCTAAAAAAATGGCCGAGTTTCCTGCAATTGCCGTCACTAAAGGCGAGGTTAATTGTGCCGCATTAAACGTGTTAACTAGCTGTTCGGGCTTGGTCATTAAATGCACTTGAAAAGACGTATTTGCACCTTCTGCACAAATATCAGAAAAATCGACACTTAACGATTCGTCACCATTGATATTGACTTGAAAATTTTCTCCTCTCTGCTGATAGATATGATCCGCAAGGCAGCTATACCTTGGGATGTTCGTCATACATTGAGTATTTAAATGAGATTTTTTTAATGTTGGGAGAATACCTATAGGAATAACAAGGGTTTGCAATGACTGAGCGGTTTTTTCAAGTGCTGCTGTTTTATGTGTTAACTCAGCTAATAATTCACTAAAAGGCTCACCTTGTTGCTCGACGGCAGAAAGATTTAATTCAAGATTATATTGGTTTAGCTCAGGTTGGAATTGCTTGTCGTTTAATTTTTCAAGCAGTATTTGATTGTTTAGCATCGCATCGCCATTTTTATCAACCAGATACATTTCAAGTTCAGCACCTATTTTTAATGGCGCTTTACCAAAACTTGGCTGAGCGATAATTGCTTTAAGCTCTTCTAATTGTTCAAAAAGTTTTTGCTGAAAATGTACATAATGTTTTTCAGTGAAATGTAACTGATCAATATTCTGTCCCATAGCCAAGATCCTTTTTGTTAACTGATTAACAGCATGTCATACTGAAAATGTCTCAGTGTTGATTAAGGTCAACAAAATTTTATTTGTTGTCTTTTTAAGCGATTTTTATTCAGCGTCTTTTTAAGAGCTGTAAATGTGGGGACTTTTGTATGACGAGTTAACTGAGTTGAACAATTAATTGAGTTGATAAGTTAATGTAAAACTCTCGTCTTAAGATAAATAGAATCAATCCAGAGAGTTACACGCTCTATTAAACAACTAAGGAAGTGATAGTTTATGCAGTCATTAGTCACTAATATTCTGGCTCAAATTGAAAAAGTAGTCATAGGTAAACCGCAGCAAGTTAAATTGGCACTGGCTTGCTTGTTAGCACGAGGGCATTTACTGATTGAAGATTTACCCGGTATGGGGAAAACCACACTGGCTCATATGTTAGCATCGTCACTTGGGTTAAGTTATCAGCGTGTACAATTTACCAGTGACTTATTACCTGCAGATGTGGTGGGAGTCTCAATTTTTGACCCTGCGACACAATCTTTTAACTTACACAAAGGCCCGATATTTAATCAAGTGGTGTTAGCTGACGAAATTAATCGCGCCAGCCCTAAAACCCAGAGTGCTTTACTTGAAGCAATGGAAGAAAATCGCGTCAGTATTGATGGCAAAACTCACCAACTTCCTCAACCTTTTTTTGTCATTGCCACACAAAATCCGACTTTTCATGCGGGTACTTATCCTTTGCCTGAATCGCAACTTGATCGGTTTATGATGAGAATTTCTTTGGGTTTTCCTGATGTAGCAGCGGAAAAACAAATTTTATTAAGCCAAACTCAAGGGATCCAATTTAGCGAAGTAACCGCGACGGTCACCATTGAAAGTTTACAAAAAATGCAAGAAAGCGTTGAGAAGGTTTATGTGTCAGAAGGCATATTAGACTATGTTATCGCTTTATTTCAGTTAACCCGTGACGGAGAATATTCCGTCAACCCTTTATCACCTCGTGCAGGTAAAGCGCTTATCGCCGCAAGCAAGGCATGGGCATTTATTGAAAATAGGGATCATGTGCTGCCTGATGATATTAAAGCGGTTTTTGAAGCTGTTTGTGAGCATCGATTAACGGGAAGTCATCAACAAAGCCGTCATGAATATAAGCAAAAAGGCAAACAGTTTTCACAACAAATGCTAGCAAGGGTCAATAGTGCGGATCCGTTTGAGCAGTTACGTCAAAAGTAGTGAATACTAGATAATGCCTCCTTTGTATCATCGAATTCGAGAAAAAATAACCCAGCGTTTTTTGTTGTTTTTAAATAAACGTATGCCAAGCTCTGATCAGCAAACGTTATCACAAAAGAACATATTCATTTTACCGACGCGTTTTGGTTTTAGTTTTATATGTTTTGTTTTATTGCTGTTTATCTTGGGGACGAATTATCAAAATAATCTCATATTATTTATCAGTTATTTGCTGAGTAGTATTTTTGTTACTGCTATGTTGTACTGTTTTTTTAATATGACTGGATTAATGGTTTCAGCTAAAGGGAAATATCAAGATTTCTGCCATGAAACGCTTTATGTTCCGATTATATTTATGTCATCTACTGAGCGTTTTGGCTTTGATTGCTATTTTCAAGAAGAGCACAGTATCCGAGTAGAGACAATCAATGGGAAAATTAAAGTCAATGTGCCTGTTCTTTACTCAACAAGAGGACAGTATCAACTTGGTAGATTAACGATTGCTAGCGAATACCTTCTCGGTTTATTTCGTTGTTGGACGCATCTACAATTTGACCTTGAATTGACCATATATCCGCAGCCACTGGCTTGTGAACTTGTAACCAGTTCTAATCATCCTCAACAAGTCGATGAACAAAGCAATAACGAATTACCTTCGAATATTCAAGGAGATGATTTTTACGAGCTACGTTCCTATCGAGCAGGAGATGCCTTAAATCATGTTGCCTGGAAACAACTAGCGAAGTCAGGCGTGTGGTTAACTAAACATAATCAGCAGGTACTTAGCGATAAAGTGTTTTTATCGCTTGCTGATATGCCTGCTATTGAATTAGAAAAACAATTGCAGCAACTGTGTTATTTGATTTTGCAATGTCACCAACAAGGCCAAGAATATGGCTTAGATTTAGCGGGCGAAAAAATTTCACCCGCACAAGGTGACAAACATTTAACTCAGTGTTTAACGGCCTTATCTGTTTATGAATAATCAGCCAATGTCAGTTGAGTTAACCAAGCCTATGTCGATGTACTTATTGTGTCTGCAGTTAGTTAATTTATTGACTTTAATTCTAGAGTTGTCACCTTGGTTTATCGCATTAGCCGCACTGTGCTTAATTTGGCAGGGCGCAATAATTTGGGGGGCTATTAATAAACCTACTCGCGTAATAAAACTATTTATTGCCTCTGTCGGTTGTCTTTTGTTGTTGTTAACAGGTAAAACGCTTGGTTTGTTATTGGCTATGTTGCACTTATTGTCATTTGCTTATCTGCTCAAACCGTTAGAATTAAGCACTCGTAAAGACTTTTATCAATTGGTTATTTTAGGTGTTTTAATTTTAACCACGTCGTTGATTTTTCAACAATCGATATATTTTGCCTTTTTAGTTTTAGTGTTATTAAGCGCGAATTTAGCTTGGCTTTGTGGCTATTTTTATCAGCAATATTCACCCGTGTTTCAATTTGCAAGAGCAAGTAAGCTACTCTTGCAAAGTATTCCGTTAGCGATTGTCTTATTCGTTCTTTTTCCGAAAATCCCCCCATTTTGGCAAATGCCTGTCGCCAATTCAGCCACCACAGGGCTAAGTGATAATGTTGCTATCGGTGATATTTCTAATCTGGCATTATCGAATGAATTAGCGTTTCGAGTGGAGTTTGAAAGCAGTGCGCCTGCTTATTCGCAAATGTATTGGCGAACTTTGGTATTAGATACCTTTGACGGTACTCGTTGGCAGCAGAAAACCAAAGTTAATCGTCAAAATGTCAGTAAATTAGTCAAAGAAAAATCAACAAACTTACCGTTTGATGACAATATGGAAAGTACACATTATCAAGTGATCGCTGAGCCAAGTTATCAGCACTGGTTGTTTGCGTTAGACGTTGTCAAGCTTCGTAGTGTCAAGCAACATAAGGAAGTTTATTCGCTCAAAGATTTTACTTTATTTAGCAAAGAAACCATTGCTCAGCCTTTATCTTATAGCGCTACCAGTTACTTAACGGCTCCTTTAGGCTTATTAGATGATGAAGGTGATAGTGAATTTGATTTACTCACTCAACATACCTCTGTGCCTTTACATTCAAATCCTCAGTTAACCGCGTATGCTGAGGATCTTAAACGGCAATATCAAGCCGACCATCAAAACATTGTTCAAGCGGTTTTAACGCGCTTTAGTGAGCAAAACTATCGTTATACGTTATCACCACCTTTACTGACCAATAACAGTATAGATGAATTCTTTTTCTCAACTAAAGCGGGATTTTGCGAACATTATGCCAGCAGTTTTACCTATTTAATGCGAGCGGCAGGTGTGCCAGCAAGGTTGGTGTTAGGCTACTTAGGCGGTGAATATAACCAACAAGGCAACTATTACAGTATTTATCAGCGCGACGCTCATGCTTGGAGTGAAGTATGGATACAAGATAAAGGTTGGTTACGCATTGACCCTACGGCTTCCGTTGATCCAAGCCGAGTTGAACGCGGTTTTTCTGATGTGCTTATCTCAGAACAGCAATCCTATTTATCAGCTTTTAGTTTGGCAAACTTGACTAACTCTGCGTGGTTAACTTCATTAAGAATGCAATTTGATGCGTTAGATTACCAATGGACAAAACTGGTCATTAGTTACTCGTTAGAAAAACAAAATCAATTGTTAGCTGAGATACTTGGTAATGATAGTCATCAAAAACGTGCACTGGTGATCGCACTGGCAATCGTTGGTGCTGGTTTACTCATTTGGTTAATTCATTTCTTAAGCAGAGAAAAAATTCAGCTCCATATTTGGCAACACTATTTGAACAGCGCTGATGAAGTATTAAAAAAGTTGGGTTATACCAAGCCATTCGAGCAATCATCTCAGCAGTTTTTAGCAAAGCTTGCACAAGAAAATACATCATTAGCACGATTATATCGTCAGCTGCTGATGAGTTTTGAGGCATTGCATTATCAACAGTTAAGCACAGATAAACGACAACAACTGATCATAGAAATGAAACAACAACTGACGACATTAAAATCTTATAAACGATCAAAAAACTAAGTAATAAAAGAAATATTTCATAAATATGTCATTTATTGTGAGCATGATGATTTTAGCGCAAATCGATACTCGAAGAGAAAATACTTGGCTCATTATTGTGCTAATAAAAAAGGGTATTATTGCCTAGCACGTAATTATTCTCAGTTTCGTGTGCTATTTAACTCATACTTTTAAAT
>DAINNQ010000039.1:0-12791 GCA_036735825.1 Alteromonadaceae bacterium
CAAGATGGCTCTACGCCATTGATTCTGGCTTCTAGACGTCGTATTGATTTTATTAAAAAACAATTAGTCAACTCAGGTTTGACTCATCTTGTCCTTGGGATCAGCGGAGGAGTCGATTCATCAACATGTGGTAAATTAGCGCAATTAGCGATTGATGAACTTAACGCTGAAAATAACTCTGCAGCCCCTAAAAATCACTATCAATTTATTGCCGTGAGACTCCCTTATGATGTGCAAGCTGATGAACAAGACGCGCAGCTTGCAATAGATTTTATTCAGCCTTCGCATTGCCTTACAACTAACATTCAACAAGGTGCTGACGGCATTCATAATGAAACGTTATCTGCATTAACAGCTAAGAATTTGCTGTCAGCCGACCAAGCCAAAATTGATTTCTCAAAAGGCAATGTTAAAGCAAGAGCTCGCATGGTTATGCAATATCATATCGCGGGAATTTTAGGTGGTTTAGTCATAGGTACGGATCATTCAGCAGAAAACATTACTGGATTTTTTACGAAATGGGGTGACGGAGCATGCGATTTAGCACCTCTTTTTGGCTTATCAAAACGCCAAGTACGCTTACTGGCTAAAAAACTAGGAGCGCCCGCTTTACTAATCGATAAAGCGCCAACTGCGGATCTTGAAGAGCTATCTCCTGGAAAGAAAGACGAAGATGCTTTAGGGATCAGCTATGATCAGCTTGATGACTTTCTTGAAGGTAAACCTGTGGATGAACAAGTATTAAATACTATTTTGTCTATTTATCGAAAAACACAACATAAACGCGCGCCAATACCAACAATTTACGATTAAGCGGCAATACTCACGCCTAAAATAGATGAACTGGCATTAACGCAAAAACCACGCTATACCTAATCTAAATTAACAAACTACTTCAAGGATGAAGTAAGATGAAGATGATGAAAGGATTCACCTTAATTGAAATATTAGTTGCTTTAGCTATTCTTGTTTCATTAACAGCCATTGCCGTGCCTAGTTTTGCAGAACTCACTGTAAAAGTGAGAGTTGATAATGAAATATCTCATTTATACAGAATGTTATTAACCGCAAGAAACGCTGCTGTTAATACAGGAAAAGATACCACTTTATGTCCGCTAGCTAACAATGTTTGTGTTGAAGACTGGGCGCTACCATTAACGGTTTTTACTGATGCAAATAACAATAAAATATTCGAGAAACATTTAGACGAGAAAATCCTCAAAGAAAAGCCCGCAATTCCTTCATTAGACAAACTACAATACGGTAAACACCGCAAAGGAGTTACTTATTCAGCTAGCGGAGCTTTGTCTAATTGGGGGCAAAATGGCACCTTTAAATATTGCCCCAATAATCATGCTGGACAATCTAGAGGGATCATTGTTGCGACATCAGGGAGATTGTATAAATCATTTCAAGGTAAATCAGGTCAAGATAGAAACAGAAGCGGTAAAGCAATTATCTGTCGATGACGACTTCTTATCGCTCAAAAATCCCCCTAACTACTAGCTGGATTAATGATTCAGTGATATAAATAAGGTTAGCCTCAATAATTAAAGTGTGATTTTGTTATGCGTAGTACTAAATCAATGTCTCAAGCAATTTTTTCTTCTGGCTTTACCTTAGTAGAGCTTCTGATCAGTGTTACTATTTTAGCTATCACATTGGCTATCGCACTTCCTAACCTTAATGATTATCTGATTAAAAATAGGGTCGATAACGAAATAGCTGAATTACACCGGCTTATTCTTACGGCTAGAAATACAGCGATCAATACAGGGAAGAATGTCACACTCTGCCCATTAACCTCAGGAAGTTGCACCAGTAATTGGCAAAATGAGATTTCAGTATTTACCAATGATGATGATACGACGAAATATGATTCTACCAAAGAAGAGTTAATAAAAGTAAAAACAGCAATTTCAAGTGGCGATACGTTAAAGTTTAACCAAACTAACTTGGTTTATACTCCCACAGGGAGACTAGTAAGTGGTAATGACAGTTTATTTACTTATTGCCCTAAAGCAGATACAAGCTTAGCCCGAGCTATCAATATTTCTTTATCAGGCAGAATATATTCAAGTCAAGATTCTGATAACGATGATAAAGATGAAGATAGAGATGGCAACGAACTAAATTGTAGTTAAAAAAAAGCCACTTTTAACAGTGGCTTATTTTTACAGGGTCAATTTCATACACAAAAACCATAAATATCAAAATTTTATTTAGCCGTTAACTTTTCAACTGATTTTGCAGTCACAGTGCTAAATTCCTCAGAATCTAGCACACATTCATTTACTTTATAAATTTTTACTTTTTTATCCGACAATGTCGTGTGAAGAGATTTATTGGTAAGTTTCTCGCCTAAACCAGACAATTTATTTTCTCTTATCATCTGATAGACAATCGTATTTTGACCACCAAGCACCTCAACAAAACATTTAGCTTTGACCTTTTTTGACTTGATTTCATTTTTGGCTGCATAACTCGCGAAACTAAAGCAAACTAAAAGCATCAAATGAATGACTAATGTAATACGTCTCATTGTTATTACTCCCAACAGCCACTAGTAGGTGTTTTTTGACCTGTATCTGAAATAGTTAAGCTAGTGCAGCTTGTATCTTTCACTTGGCTAGATTTTGCTGTCGCAGTTAACGTAAAAGTTTCCCCAACGACTTTAGCATCAATACTGTACAAACCATTTTCTGTTATATATGGGTCTGCAGACATGCCAAGTTTGGTCATATCTTCAGTATAGGCTCGACTGTCAACATAGAGCTGCTCTTGTAAATTAGCTAAGCGCAAAAGTTCACGTTGCCCTTCTGTGCGATTAGAACGAAGCGTAAAATCAATATACGAAGGATAAGCTACTGAACCAAGAATACCGACAATAGCAACAACAATTAACAACTCTATCAGGGTAAACCCCTTCCGTTTAATACTGCACTTTCTCATTATTGTTCCTCATTAATATACAAGCTCGTTCGTAAGGTTTTTAAATTAAACCCTACTGGCACAATTCTTCGACCGACAATAATATTCCCTTGTGCTTCATCAATAGTATTAGCATCACCATCATCTTCTGCCACAACAATCAAAGTGGGCGATCCTAAAAATTGCTCGCTAATATACACTTTTCTTTCATCACCATCAGTGATGCCATCAGGATTTTCTGAGTCAACCCAATTATATTTGTTAATGCCTAGTGCTAAATCAATGGCATACAACCACCCTTGCCCATTGGGAACAGCACAAGCACCCGCTACGACAACGTTAGACGGAGGAATAAATGATGTGAAATATGCTACTCCATTAATAACAATAGATGAAGATGAACTCTTTTCGCCATCTGTTTGGCTAAAATTAATATACCAACCCTCTTTTTCACTTACCGCAATGGAAAGTGTTTCTCTTTGCTGAGTAGTTAACGTCTGTCCAAAAGGGTTATTGGTGTAATTATACAAATCACTGTAGGTGATTGCCGCGGGAATAGCAGGTGTAGAAACAGAAGTAAACGTTTGAGTACGAATGTATGAGTCTTTAATCATAAAGAACATATCTTGCGTGTCATCACCTAAAGGATTCGACCTATCGCCACTACCTATCAAAACTGCATCATAGGGTTTTTCCTGAGTACTCACCTTTTTAGTTGTTACTCCTTGATCATCAGTTACTGAGGTCTCAAGGGTTTCATTTATAAACGTCCGAACAATATCTGGCTCATTAAAAAATCGTCTATCAGTACTATTACTTGTGGTATCTCCACCTAAAGCTGCTAATTTAAAAACTGACCAATTATTGGTATCACTGCCAACTAAATCAACTCGCCAAACATTTCCACCAGTATCTCCTACATAAAGCCTATCAACTAAGCCATCTCCATCACTATCAAGTGTACCTACGCTTGAAGGAATACTATCTTTGATACCAGTGAATGTTGTTGTTCCGCCAGAAGGAGCTAAACTCCATTTTAGAGCGCCTGTTTTTGCATCGACCATATATATTGCACGTCCAACTGAGTCGTTAGCTTTACCTGGGCCCGTATTATCTTTAGATGTATCATATCCGCCAGCAAACACCACTTGAGGTGCTGCAACGGCAGAATTCCCTGTGCCTGTGACCCCTAGTTCAGAGTAAACAACTTTAGGTTGTGACCATGATTGCCCCAGCTCACCAAAACCTGCAGTATTACTATCAATTTTCCACAGTAAACTCGGAGAAGTTGGTGAGGATATATCCATAGCATAATAAGAAGTACCACCACGGCGCAAACCAAAAAATATATAAACTTTGTCGGTGCCGTTAACTATGCCGTCTCCATTTGCGTCTTGAATATACGAAGTTATTTTTCCGTCAATGCCATAAATCTTATCACTACCAGCATAATTATTTCTTAAACCGTTAATATTTGGAAAAAATTCTTTTGGCATAAATGCCCATGTTTCACTTACCGTGTCATTTACAGTGTTATCAGTAAACATATGCAAAGCACCGGCATTCGTACCAATAACAATGCGAATACTATCACCATAGTTAATCACTAAAGGTTTTGAGTGTAACGGATCACCAAAAACATCATAGCGGGTATCCGTAGTACTGTTGTCATCGTCTTCATCATCAACATCGACGCCTCTTGCCCAATTAAGGGTATTGTCAATTTCAGATTCAGCAACGCCTAGTTCAGTTGCAAGTGCGGTATCGGTAACGTAAAAGCTTTTAACATTCGCCAAATTGAATAACTCTAGAGCTCCAGCTGTACCAGTATCTGTATATAATTTTCGATCAGATACGGCGGTATTCCTTAATTTATCGGCAACACCACCTTTAGCTACTTCGTTACCATCTTTCGAATTTGCTGTTGACCAAAAACTGGTGACGTCTTCAGAAAAGTGCCCTGTATCTTCATCAAGCGCGGCAACATCCCCTTGCCCTACTTGAATGTTACCACTGACTTTGTATTTTTTTACATTGCCCTGCCATCGAGGACCGTTTTGTGGATCGAACATCGCATAATACACAGCATTTAACGTTTCTGTGCGATCGAAGTTATTAGCCGCAACCGAGGCCGAAGTTAAACTGTCATTACTTGGCTCTAGCTCCCCAAGAGCAGACAATAAAGCAGCTGTTAATTGAGAGCTATTACCTGCTCTAAAATATTTTCCACCACCACGTAACGCAGCTTCCTTAAGTAATGGCGCGGCATCATCTGCACCGTCACTAAAGCCAATAGTAAAAGTACTAACTTTCTGAGAGCCATCTAATGTGACATTAACGTCTTGCTCATTCATCCAACCAGCCAAACCCGCTAAATAATTACTGGCGTATTTACTACTATCACTGGTAAATTTAGTACCATTAAACGCCACTGAGCTACCATCAACAACTGTTGTAATAGCTTCAATTTTGCTATCAGCACCGTTATCGTAGGTAGGTTCACCATCGGTAATTAAAATAACATATGCTTTACCGTTACATTTACTAAACGGCGTTTTATAGCTACCACTGTCTTCAATCGATGTATCCCTAGAAGGTTTGTTTTTAGTATATGAGCTCCCTTGGCTTTCATCATCATCACCAAAATCAACCGCTTTACCGGCAAAATAGTTATAAGCTTCGTATAAGCTTTCACATAAAGGTGTCCAAGTATTTGCTTGTAACTCATCATTTAGTAATGTTAAAAATGCTGCTTGATTTGTGGTATCTAATTCTTTGATACCAAAAACTACCCTTCCGCCATTAGGATCGGTTGCCGCATCGCCGTCATTATAGTTGAAAATCTGTAAGCCGAAATCGACTGATGGCGCGGCTTTAACCACATCTGATATGCTTTTTTTCGCTTGTTCTAAACGAGATTTTAATGTTTGCGCAACAGTTTCACCATGATGCCAGCGTAAGTAATTATCAGTGTATAAAGTGACTAATGAACCAGTCCAAGTAACATTCGAGTCTGCAACATTAAGCGTGTGGTAAACTGGATTTTTTTTATCACCTTCACTATCAACCGGATAACCTGCTGGTAATGTGGCAATATTGGTAGGATCATTATTGGTAACATCATCTTCACAATCTATGACTTCAATATTAGCGCCATTATTATCAGGAATTTCTTCCCAGCTTCCTGTGTTACCTTTAAGCGAATACTCTCGAATATGCCCCGTATAAAAACCTGTTGTTGCTAAAATATCTCTCGCGGTTTGACAACTATTAATAGCATCTAAAAAACGTCGTGATTCACTTGGGCTATCAGGAGTAGGAAGAGCGGCATTATCAACACCTCCTTTCGTGAAATAAATAAATTTATCTGATAATGAATTCAAGCCACCAACAGCATCATAAACAGTGCCTGGATCGTAGTCTTCATTGACACTATCTAAAGTCCCCATGCTCCCTGAATTATCAAAAATAATTAATACTTGCGGTCGTTGACCTATTTGCTTGACCGCATCACTGACATACAACTCAATGTCTTCACTAAAAGACAATGTTGATATTACGGCAGTTAGCCCGACTAATAATTTCTTCATTTTCATTACCCCTTTGATCTATCAAGGATGACGCTATTTAAGTAATTGTTGAGCAATACCTGAATTAACTTCTACGTCATTGACATCATTACGTCCATATTTACGAGTTACCTGAACTTTTAATACATTACAGGTAAACACTTGCACTGAAGAAGCTGATCTTGTGTGGGGGCAATCAGATTCTAAACTAAGTTCATTATTTGCTATATCAACAACAGCTGTAGCTTTCGTTTTGGTTGATGGTAGTAATTCAGATTGTGTACTGTTTGGAAAGTTTGTGCTGACTAGAGGCCGAGCAAAAACATTGGTTTTACCAGGAGCAACCTGATTAAAAATCACCTCATCAATTGCACTTACTGCCGCTTGTGTACCTGTCATTTTATCTTCACTTGCCCCAGACATTTTCATATCAGTGGTCGTATTTTGCATTAACGCAGCAGCAACAGCCGTTAATGAAATTAAAAAAACAAGTGATACAACAAGCACTACACCGCGTTGTTTATTATGAGATGTTAGTCTATTAGCATGAATATTCTTTACCATGAGTCAACCCTCGCATTGAACAGTGTAACGGTTGAAGTGAATAACATCCGTCGATAATTATCATTCGGACTATATGATAAATCTCCCAATAAATAAGTATTTGTATTGGTATATTTATTGTCTGGTAAAATTGAGCGAGCCAGCACATAGACTTTTACCGCTATAATTTTACTATTTGAAGAATTATCCCATAACGCTGATGTCATATTATCAGCGGAAATAAATGCATTGACGATGCCTTTATCATCAACATCGGTATCGGTATCAACACCATACATAAAACGAATCATTTCTATACCGTCAATCATTGGCGAAAATGTCATCGAATTAGTCAACCGGCCTTTCATTAAAACAGGCACACTAATGTTTCCTTGAGTTTGCTCAGTCACATAATAAACATGATGCTGATATTCCCAAGTTTGGCTATTACTAATCGTAGGGATTGTGCCGCCAGCAAAAATATTTCCATAACTAATATTTGTAGTGAGATAATAATTCCCTACTGGTGCAACTGTCATAGGTTCAGACACCACCCGTTTAATCTGAATAAGATCAGAGCCTTTTTTTGCTTTCGCTGAGGCAGAAAAACAACCCATTGGGTCATCTTGGGTAACTGTTTGTCCCCATAAGGTTCTAAAATGCCCCGCTGCAATAGGAAATGTTCCGTTATTAATACCATCACCAGTACATTCATTACTTGGCGCTGCTTGCACGACACTATTTAAACTAGCTAAATCAAAGGTTCCTGTATAATCGCCCCAGAAATCTTGTCGCATCAAATCATCTGTTAAAATACTCAGCGCAAAACGACCATTTTCTTGTAATTCTCCTAAGCCTGAAGTTTCAGTGGTCGTGGTTTTCATATTTACAAAAATAACCATCACACCAGCAAACAACGCAACACCAATAGCCAGCGCAATAAATAATTCAATCAAACTAAAGCCTCTAGCCTTAGTTAGTTGATTTGTAATAACTAAACGTTGAATGCCTTTCATTAATTTATAAATGCCTCCACCACTATTTGCCTTCTTTTATTTCCTGCGGTGCCACAGCTAGCCACTTTTTTACTATCGCTAATATCCACGCGTCCTTGCCAGCTAATGACTACAGTCACTGCATTAGCTGCTTGTGCAATACATCCTCTTGCTCCAACTAATCCGCCAGCCTTACTTTTTGCTGTGCCTTGTAAAACATCAGCGCCCATCAATGCCAACTCCCATTCATACATGTCATTTATGACCATTTCTGCTGGTGTACAAACGTTACCTGCCGAGTTACATCTTTTTGATGGTACAGAATCTAAAGAAGCCCCATAATCAGTTTTTGCGTAATCAGCTAATGAATCCGCATCATTCGCTCTCATTCGTTCAATAATATCTTGTGCTAATGCAGAGGCTAAGGAACGTTGCATGGCATCAAAACTGCCTTTTTTGGCAGAAGCTTGCATTGCAACAGCGCCTAAAATACCTGTTACAAGAATAAATAATGCTACCAACACTTCGATAAAGGTCATGCCACGTTTTTTTGATTTGAGATTTAAATTAATCATGGCTAATACCATATGAACATAAAGAGTCGTATAGCCAAATATAGCTTATAGTTTGACAGTCGAGTGATTGATAATGTTGATGAAGTTTATTAAAGGCAAGCAAAAAAGATACTTTGTGTTTACAAAATATCGAGAAGATTAGAACATATGTGTTAAAAATCACCATTGTGAACCGCATTAACCCATACCTACGTATATAAAATAAATACTCATCTACCTTGATGCACAATATCTATTTATTGTAAACAATCACTTAACAAGATTAGGCAGTGTTAGTATATTTTGCAAATAATTAAACTGCCTAATTTTTAGCCTCAATTAAGATTAGCGCAATTCGACTGGGACCGCAAATACTGTATTTTCTTCTCTACCTGGATATTCAGTCACATCTTTCCCGCCAAGTAGTTTTAAACGCTCGATAACTTGTTGAACTAATATTGCATGGGCAGAAGCACCAGCGGTAACGCCAACACTATTTACGTTTGTTAACCAACAAGTTTCAATGTTATCAGCGGTATCAATTAAATATGAAGCTGTACCTAACTTTTCAGCTAACTCTCTTAATCTATTAGAATTTGAACTATTTTTTGCTCCAACAACGAGTAACAAGTCAACTTCTTTCGCTATATCGCGTACTGCATCTTGACGATTTTGTGTGGCATAGCAAATATCATCTTTTCTAGGGCCTTCAATATGAGGAAATTTAGCGCGAAGCGCATCAATAACATCGCTGGTATCGTCAACAGATAACGTTGTTTGACTACAATAATAGAGTTGATTAGCATTTTTTACTTCTAAATCAGCTACATCATCTACAGATTCAACTAAATAAATACCACCTTTGTCATTTTCATATTGCCCCATGGTGCCTTCAACTTCAGGGTGCCCAGCATGACCAATTAAAATGCATTCAACACCTTTTCGACTCGCACGCGATACTTCCATATGCACTTTAGTAACAAGAGGACACGTTGCATCAAATACTTTTAGGCCTCTATTTTTAGCCTCTTCCCTAACCGCTTTTGAAACACCATGCGCACTAAATATGACGGTACTGTCATCAGGTACTTCATGTAGCTCATCCACAAAAACAGCGCCGCGATCTTTTAAGCCATTAACCACAAATTTATTGTGTACCACTTCATGACGAACATAAATGGGAGCGGCAAATAAATCCAATGCGCGATCAACAATACTAATGGCTCTATCAACGCCAGCACAGAATCCACGAGGGTTAGCTAAAATAATATTCATAATTTGTCCTACAAAATATCGACAACATCAATCACAAAGGTAACTGATTGCCCTGCTAAAGGATGATTAAAATCTACAGTGACTGACTCTCCTGACACGTCAGTTATCATTCCAGGTAATTCAACACCTCCTGGCTGAGTAAACGTAATAATATTTCCTACTTTTGCAGGTGCGTCAGCTGAAAATTTACTCGCATCAACAAAATGAATATTATCAGGATTTGATTCTCCGAAAGCATTTTTAGCACTTAAGGTAAATTCTTTGCTCTCACCAATAGCTAATCCGATAATTTCCTGTTCAAAAGCTGGAGAAATACTGTCATCTCCCATAATGATTTTTGCCGGCTTATTATGTACTTTCGTGCTGTCTGCGGCTGAGCCATCAGCTAATTTCATAGTGATATGAACAATTATTTGTGAGTTGCTCTCAATGACTTTCGACATATTAATTCTCTTTCTTTTGTGTGATTTTTTCTGAATTGTCATTTTTAAACGAATCAATAATCATTAATGCCGCGCCAATAAAAATAATGGAATCGGCAACATTAAATGTTGGCCAATGACTTGTGCCAATATAAAAATCAAGAAAATCGATAACATAACCAAATAATACTCTATCGATTAAATTACCTAATGCTCCACTTAACATACAAGCAAGCGCCGCAGCGAGTAAAGGTTGCTCTTTAGGTGTACGTTTTAACCAAACAAGAAAAACCACACTGGCAATTAACGCTATTGCTGTAAAAAACCAACGCTGCCAGCCAGCTTGATCAGCTAAAAAGCTAAAAGCGGCACCAGGGTTTTGTGCATAGGTAATATTAAAAAAAGAAAGTACATCAATAGATTGGTGTAATTCCATTGTGGCAACAACCCATTGCTTGGTGATTTGATCGATAACTAAAAATATGATGGTTAGCCATAACCATGACAAACTCGAATTTTTATTCGCAAGGCTCATAAATAAACTCTGATCTTATGAAAAACAAAATGCTCAGGTAGCAAAAGTAACTGAGCATTTAACTATTTTATTCTTTAAAAAAGAAAAATAACTTAAGCATAAACTGGTTTAATCAAACACAATTTAAGCATACTGTCTATTTTCACCTTCACCATCAACATTAGTAATACAACGTCCACAAAGTAATGGATGTGTTTCATCTTGGCCTACATCATCAGTAAAATGCCAACAACGGTCACATTTAGTACCTGATGAAGCGCTAACGGTTAACCATAAGTTGTCTAAATCAGTTGCTAATGCATCAGCGGGTGCACTCTCAACGATCTCAATACTCGCACCCGATGTTATCAAAACAAATCTTAATTCATCGCCAAGTAAACTTAACTTATCGGCTAATGCTTTTGTTGCATACAAGGTAACATGCGCTTCAAGTGCTTTACCGACGATTTTTTCTTTACGCGCATTTTCTAGCACGCGGTTGACTTCGCCGCGCACTTGTAAAATGGTATTCCAATATTCATTGTTAAATGAGCTTTCATTACTTAAATGCACGAGTCCATCAAACCACACATCAGTAAAAACAAACTCTGCACGCTCTTGGCTATCGACACTTGGTAATGCTTGCCAAATTTCTTGAGCCGTGAATGATAAAATTGGAGCCATCCAACGAGTCATAGCTTCAGCAATTAAATACATAGCTGTTTGACATGAACGACGAGCAACACTGCTATCTTTAGCGGTATATTGACGATCTTTAATAATATCTAAATAAAAGCCACCTAACTCAGTTGTACAGAAATTCATTAATTTGTGGACAACATTGTGAAATTCATACTTTTCATAAGCATCGACTATTTCATCTTGAAGTTGTGCTGCACGGCCTAACACCCAACGGTCGAGTTCAACCATTTCGTCTGCTGGAATAGAATGTGTGGCAGGTTCAAAACCATTGATATTTGCCAACAAGAAACGTGAAGTATTGCGAATACGACGATAAGCATCCGCTTGGCGGTTAAATATTTCATCCGACACTGTGATCTCTTGCGTATAGTTAACCGACGCAACCCATAAACGTAGGATATCAGCCCCTAGTTTATTGGTGATTTGATCAGGAGTGATAACATTCCCAAGTGATTTCGACATTTTATGGCCTTTAACATCAACGGTAAAACCGTGCGTTAACACCTGTGAATATGGCGCTTCACCTGTCATAGCAACAGAAGACATCATTGATGACATAAACCAGCCACGATGTTGATCTGAGCCTTCTAAATATAAGTCCGCTTTTTTCGTAAACTCTTCACGTGCACCTATAACTGAAAAATGAGTCGTTCCTGAATCAAACCATACATCTAAGGTATCTGGTACTTTGACGAACTCATGTGCATCATCACCAATCAATTCTTGAGCTTCTAAATCAAACCATGCTTGAATACCCGATTTTTCAACACGCTGAGCAACTTCTTCAATTAATTCAATACTTCGAGGATGCAAAGCACCCGTATCTTTATGAATGAATAAAGCAATTGGCACCCCCCAAGTACGTTGACGAGAAATACACCAGTCAGGACGACCTTCAACCATTGATTTTATACGGTCTTCACCCCATTCTGGGATCCATTGTGTTTTTTTGATTTCTTCTAACGAATCGCTACGTAATCCTTTTTTATCCATGCTGATAAACCACTGTGGAGTTGCACGGAAAATTATCGGCGTTTTATGACGCCAGCAATGTGGATATGAATGCTCGTAAGCATGATGATGCATCAAAGCACCTTTTTCATTTAAAATATCAACAATTTCAGCGTTGGCTTTAAATACATGTTGCCCAGCAACTAATGGCGTATCTTCTAAAAACACACCATTTGCCCCTACGGGGTTATATATCTCTAAGCCATATTGTTTGCTGATGGCGAAATCATCGACACCATGGCCACCCGCGGTGTGCACACAGCCCGTACCTGAGT
>DAINNQ010000040.1:0-12622 GCA_036735825.1 Alteromonadaceae bacterium
GTATTCTTATTTGACTCATCTCCGATCCACGCTAATTCATGCGCTTGTGCATAATGTAATATATCTTGTCGAGAACAAGATAATAAAGGCCTAACAAGCTGTTGATTTTTATGTCCAAATGCTTGGCACAAAGCCATAGCTGATAAACCTTTTAAACCCGACCCTCTTTTTAATGCTAAAAAAAACGTTTCGATTTGATCGTCTTGATGATGCCCTGTCACTATATTCGCGTTTTCAGGGCTGTATTGCTCTAATACTTGATACCGCTTTTCACGAGCAATAGCCTCTAGGCTTTGTCTGCTTTTTTTCTCAATATGTAAAGCCTGTGAAAAAAATGGCACGGTAAGCTGCTCACATTGCTGTTTTGCAAACAGCTGCCATTGCTCGGCATTCGGGCTTAATCCATGGTTGATATGATATGCACTTAACGATTGGCTTAATTCTTTACGCTTTTTTAATGTTGCTAGCGCATGTAAAAGCACTTGAGAGTCGACTCCACCGCTATAGGCTATAACAATCGGTGTGTCAGTTGAATGGTGAAAAAAATCTTTCAGTGTTTTTAAAATTATTGACATAAAATTGTAGACCAAAAAAGTTCGATATATCGATTAATACCGAGCTAGTTTCAGTCTACATTACCTATAAACAATCGTGTTTATTAACAGTAACCGTATGACATTAAACGTTGATAACGTTTTTCGATTAGCTCATCTTTTGTTAACGTTTCAAGGGCAGATAAATCTGTTTTGAGCGCTTGCTTTAACATAGCGGCCATTTCATCCATATCACGATGTGCGCCACCCATTGGTTCTTCAACAACATTATCAATAAGCTCTAGCTCTTTAATACGTTTAGCTGTGATCCCCATAGCTTCTGCTGCCGTAGAGGCTTTCTCAGCTGTTTTCCATAAAATTGATGCACAACCTTCTGGAGAAATTACTGAATAAGTCGAGTATTGCAACATGTTCACTCGATCGCCAACCCCGATAGCTAACGCGCCACCTGAGCCACCTTCACCAATTACCGTACAAATAATTGGTACATTTAAACGAGACATTACTTTTAAATTTTTCGCAATCGCTTCACTTTGACCGCGCTCTTCTGCACCAATTCCTGGATAAGCACCTGGCGTATCAATAAAAGTAATAATAGGCATGTTAAAACGTTCAGCCATTTCCATCAGGCGTAATGCTTTACGGTAACCTTCTGGGCGAGGCATACCAAAGTTACGTTTCACTTTTTCTGACGTAGAACGGCCTTTTTGATGACCAATAACCATCACTGGCTTACCATCTAAACGTGCGGTACCGCCAACAATTGCGCTGTCATTGGCATAAGCACGATCGCCAGCTAATTCGTCAAAATCAGTAAAAATACGAGATAAATAATCTAACGTATAAGGACGTTGAGGATGACGAGCAACTCGCGCTGTTTGCCAAGGATCTAAATTAGCGAATATTTTTCTGGTTTGTTCTTTATTTTTTTCACGTAATTGTGCAATTTGCTCTTCTAAGTCAAGGTTTAACTCTTGACCATTGTTAACGTATTGCAATTCTTCAATTTTCGCTTCGAGTTCCGCAATCGGTTGCTCAAAATCTAAAAAATTTAATGACATATGTTTAAATTACCTATGTTCGATTTACTGATAATCTGCTCAAATAACGCCTATTTTTTTTCAAAAAAGCATTATCTATTTAAATTCTAACGCGATATTTTCTTCACCTAAGAGATTTTTTAATTGATTTAATAATCCATCTGCTGGTGTTACTCGCCATTGTACCCCCAATTCTAACATAGCTTGTGCTTCATCTCTTTGATAAAAAACACGAACCGGGCAAGTACCGTCTTTATATTCTGAAAGTACCTGTGAAAATTGTGCGATAAAATCGTCTGACAATTGATTTTTATCAATTTGCACATCCAAGGATGATACATAATTTTCTCGTGCATCAGCAATGGTCATTATATCGCGGCCGGTCATTGTAATACCACCTGAATAATCATCAAAGCTGACCTGTCCACTACAGACCAAAATAGCATCATTTACTAACAATTCTGCGAACGTATCGTAGTCATCGGGAAATAATCTAACGTCCATACGCGCACTTTTATCGTCTAAGGTCACTAGCGCCCATCGACGTCCACGTTTATTGACCAACACACGAACACCTATCACTAAGCCAACAGCTGTTGCTGATTTATCTTTGCCGGTCGGAGTCATGCTCACTAATCGACCTGAAGAATATTTTTTAATTTCAGCTAAATAACGATTAATGGGGTGTCCGGTTAAATAAAGCCCAAGCGTTTCTTTTTCACCATCAAGCCACACTTCTTCAGGCCATGGGCTGACTTCTTTAAATGCTTGTCGGGTATCTTCTGGCTCTTCATTAATTAAACCAAATAAATCATCTTGGCCAATGGCTTGAGCTTTTGCATGTTGCTCTGCCGCTTTAATGGCATCGGGTAAGGTTTCAAACAACGCCGCTCGATGAGGGGCTTCTTCACCTTTAGTGATAAATTTAGGGCCAAGGTTGTCCATAGCACCTGATTTAACTAAACGCTCAAGCACACGCTTATTGGTTTTCTTTAAATCAACCCGTGCGCAAAAATCAAATAAATCAATAAATGGCCCTCCACTGGTGCGGGCAGCAATAATCGCTTCTATCGGGCCTTCACCAACGCCTTTAATAGCGCCAATACCGTAAACAATTTGATTATCATCATTCACCGTAAACTTGTATTGTCCGCTGTTTACATCCGGTGGCAACAATGCCAATCCCATGTTTTTACATTCATCAACTAAGGTAACGATTTTGTCGGTATTGTCCATATCGGCTGACATAACCGCCGCCATAAATGGCGCTGGATGATGCGCTTTCATCCAAAGAGTTTGGTATGAAACTAAAGCATAAGCGGCTGAATGCGATTTGTTAAAACCATAACCTGCGAATTTTTCTACAAGGTCAAAAATTTTCATGGCCAGTTCGCCATCCACACCACGGTTTATCGCGCCTTGCTCAAAGCCAGCACGTTGCTTCGCCATTTCTTCAGGTTTTTTCTTACCCATGGCTCGACGAAGCATATCAGCACCACCAAGCGTATAACCTGCTAGCACCTGAGCAATTTGCATAACTTGCTCTTGATATAAAATGATGCCGTATGTTGGCTCTAGAATGGGTTTAAGATCGATATGTTGCCATGTTGAATCTGGATAGCTGACTTCTTCACGCCCATGCTTACGTTCGATAAAGTTATCAACCATGCCTGATTGTAAGGGGCCTGGGCGAAACAGTGCCACTAAAGCGATAATATCTTCAAAGCAATCAGGCTTTAATTTATCAATTAACGACTTCATCCCACTGGATTCAAGTTGGAAAACAGCAGTCGTTTCAGATTTTAACAGCACCGAAAATGATTTTTTATCATCCAGCGGAATGGCCGCAATATCTATCGGCTCTTTGCCAGCTTTGAGTAATTTCTCATCAGCTATTTCAATGGCCCATTGTAAAATGGTTAGCGTTCGAAGCCCTAAAAAGTCAAATTTAACTAGGCCTGCGTCTTCTACATCATTTTTGTCAAATTGCGTAACGGGGTTTTTGCCTTCGTCATCACAATAAAGTGGTGCAAAATCTGTAATCGTGGTGGGCGAGATAACCACGCCACCCGCGTGCTTACCTGCATTTCGCGTAGTTCCTTCTAGAATACGGCACATATCAATGAGATCTTTCACTTCACTGTCTTGCGCGTAAATTTCAGGCAGTTTAGGCTCTGCTTCAAATGCTTTAGCGAGTGTCATACCGGGATCTGGTGGTACGAGCTTTGAGATACGGTCGACAAAGCCATAAGGATGACCTAACACACGTCCAACATCACGAATAACCGCTTTAGCCGCCATAGTTCCAAAGGTGATAATTTGCGACACCGCATCACGGCCATATAATTCGGCAACGTGGTCGATAACTTCATCTCGTCGATCCATACAAAAATCGATATCAAAATCTGGCATCGATACCCGCTCAGGGTTTAGGAATCGTTCGAAAAGCAAGTCAAATTCGAGCGGATCTAAGTCCGTAATTTTTTGTGCGTAGGCAACGAGCGAACCCGCACCTGAGCCTCGACCAGGGCCAACTGGAATATTGTTATCTTTACTCCATTGAATAAATTCCATTACGATCAAGAAGTAACCAGGAAACCCCATGTTATTAATAACATCGAGTTCTATTTTTAACCGCTCATCGTATGGTTTGCGTTTTTCAGCAAAATCTGGCGCGTCTTTATCAAATAAAAACTCTAGTCTTTCTTGTAAACCTTCTTCAGAAACTTTAACTAAATAGTCTTCTATTTTTAGCCCTTCGGTTGGAAAGTCAGGTAAAAAGTACTCCCCCAAACGCACGGTAACATTACAACGTTTTGCTATTTCGACAGAGTTTTCTAAAGCTTCCGGAATATCAGCAAATAATGCCAACATTTCTTCTTCTGAACGCAAATATTGTTGTGGGCTATATTTTTTCGGACGGCGTTTATCGTCTAGTGTGTAGCCATCATGAATCGCTACTCGAATTTCATGTGCTTCAAATAAGTCTTCTGACAAAAACACCACTTCGTTAGTGGCAACAACAGGTAATTGTTTTTGCTCGGCTAATGAAACGGCTAAATGAATATAATTTTCTTCGTTTTGCCTGCCTGTGCGAATGAGTTCTAGGTAAAAATGATCGGGAAAATATTGCTGATAAAAAGCCACCATTTGCTCTACTTGGCTATGGTTCCCTTTGATCAACGCTTTGCCGATATCTCCTTCGCGACCGCCTGAAAGTAAGATCAAACCAAACGCGTGTTCAACAAGCCATTGTTTATCAATAACGGCTTTGTTTTGCACATGACCGCGCAGATAAGCTTTAGATATTAATTCTGTTAAATTCTTATAACCGGTGTTATTAGTAGCAATAACGACTAAGCGAGATAATTCATTTTCCAGCTCCTCACTTTTCACCCAAAAATCACAGCCAATAATAGGCTTGATACCTGCGTCATGTGCGGCATGGTAATATTTAACCAGCCCACATAAATTGGTTTGATCGGTGAGTGCAATCGCTGGCATGTTCAGATCAGCCGCTTTAGCGATAATAGGCTTAACTTTATTTAAGCCATCACTCATGGAGAAATCACTATGAACACGCAAATGAATAAACCGAGGGGCTTGAGAGTGACTTTCTTGCACAGTCTCTTGTTCGGTTGCTAAAGTTTGTTCTTGTGGCGATTCAGACATGATAATTATGATTATTTTCCAAGTACGGCAGCAACGGGTTTAAAACTTTTGCGATAACAATCTAAGACGCCATGCTCCACTATTTTCTCTAAATGCACTTTAGTTGGATAGCCTTTATGACTCGCGAACCCATATTGCGGGTATAATTTATCAAGAGCAATCATTTCTTCATCGCGAGCAACTTTAGCAATAATGGATGCCGCACTGATTTCAGCAACTCGCGCATCACCTTTTACCACAGCTTGACTAGGAATTTGTCCTTGCTGACTATGAAAACTAGGCGTTCTATTACCATCAACTAAGACAAAATCAGGCTCAACACTTAAGCCTTGCACTGCTCTTTGCATGGCCAACATGGTGGCATGCAAAATATTAATCGTATCTATTTCTTCAGGTGTTGCCCGAGCAATACACCAAGCAATCGCTTTTTCTTTTATTTCTGTTGAGAGTAACTGGCGTTTTTTCTCACTGAGTTTTTTCGAGTCCATCAAACCTTCAATGGGGTTATCAGGATCGAGAATAACGGCGGCAGTGACAACATCACCAACGAGAGGCCCTCGCCCCACTTCATCAACACCTGCAATACAATAAGCGATCGGGTATTCAAACGGTGGGAATGCTATGTTAGTTTTTGCCATCACTTACAAAGACTCTTGTTGATAAAGTTCAGTTATCGCGGTTGCTGCTTGTTCACTCGCATCTTGTTTAAGGCTTAGATGAATATCAATAAACGCTTGATTTAAACTTGATTGGTCTTGATATAAACGTTCTTTGATTAAAGGCACGATATTTTCAGGCACCACTTCATCTTGTAACAATTCAGGCACTAAACTTTGATTTGCTAATAAATTAGGTAATGAAAACCATTGTAGTTTCACTAGCCATTTAGCGAGTAGATAAGTCACAAAATTAAACTTATAACAAATAACCATAGGGCGTTTAATTAATGCCGCTTCTAGAGTGACAGTACCTGAGGCTGTTAATAAACAATCGCTCGCTGCCATCGCTTGTTGGGTTTTGCCTATCATTATTTCAACGTGAATGTTTGGCGCTATTTGCGCTTTTAATTCACTAAATTGTTTCGCCCGTTTATCACTCACCATAGGGGCAATGAAAACTAGTTCTGAGTCTTGCGCTAATAACTGGTTTGCTGAGTGTAAAAATGGTGCGACCAAACGCGATAACTCACCTCCTCGACTGCCAGGCATTAATGCGATGATTTTCTTATCTTGAGGTAAACCTAAATCTGCTCTTGCTTGAAAAGCATCTGACTCCATAGGAATGTCATCAGCGAGAGAGTGACCGACAAATTGACAAGGCACCTTATGCAGATCATAAAAAGCTTTCTCAAAAGGTAATAATGAAAGCACCAAGTTTGTTGCTTTCGCGATGTTAAAAATCCGCTTGGGTCGCCAAGCCCAAACACTGGGACTGACATAATGAACGGTTTTGATCCCTTGCTGTTTTAAGCTCAATTCAAGCCGTAAATTAAAATCTGGCGCGTCAATTCCAATAAACACATCAGGTTTATGGGTTGTAAAATATTCAACCAAGCTATCTTTTACATGAAAGAGTCGTTTGAGTCGCCCTAACACTTCGAAAATACCCATGACCGAAAGTTCTTCCATATCGAATAAACTTTCAAAGCCCAGAGCAAGCATTTTAGGGCCACCAATACCAACAAACTTAGCATTTGGGAAACGCTTGATTAATGCCGTCATTAATCCTGCGCCCAACGTATCACCAGAGTGTTCGCCAACTACAATGGCAAACACCGGTGAGTGATGAGTAACGTTTATTATTGCGTTAGGGGTTTGATCAGCTGAATTCATCACTCAAAATTTATCGGATGATGCCGCGGCTAGAAGATTGAATAAAATCGGTAAAAATTTTAAGCTCAGGACTTGGGGCAAGTGTTGCGTTAATCTCATTAATCGCTTGCTCAACCGTTAAGCTTTGACGGTAAACTTTACGGTAGGCTTGCTTGATTTCTCGAATCGTTTCTGGAGAAAAATTGCGACGTTTTAATCCTTCACTGTTTAAACCAAAAGGTTTAGCACCATTACCAGAAGCCATTACATAAGGCGGAATATCTTTTAAAACTAATGATGTTGCAGCAACAAAACTATGGGCACCAATGTGACAGAATTGATGAACTCCCGACATTCCACCTAAAATAGCATAATCACCAACATGCACATGACCGGCAATTGAAGCATTGTTTGCCAAAATACAGTTGTTACCGACAACGCAATCATGCGCGACATGGGTATAGGCCATAAACAAATTATTATTACCTATTTGCGTGATGCCTTTATCTTGAATAGTGCCGCGATGGATTGTACAGCTTTCACGAAAAACATTATTGTCGCCAATAATTAATTCTGTTGGTTCACCTGCATATTTTAAATCTTGGCAATCTTCACCGATTGACGCAAATTGAAAAATACGGTTACCTTGACCGATACGCGTTGGGCCATTGATAACCACATTCGCACTGATATGACAGTTATCACCAATGACAACATTTTTACTAATATAAGTCCAAGGGCCAATAGTAACGTTTTTACCTATGACCGCGCCTTCTTCAATGATTGCCTGTTGATGAATCAATGTCTTTACTCCTACTAATTTTACAGTTTACGTCTTGCGCACATGAGATCAGCTGAACAAACAACTTTACCTTCTACACGAGCTTCACCATAAAACTTCCACATGCCACGACGCTCTTTTAAAAACTCAACATGTAAGTGCATTGTGTCGCCAGGCACTACAGGTTGCTTAAATTTTGCATTATCAATTGACGCGAACAGGTACATTTCGTCTTCTTCTCGTCCTTGGGTTGTTTTAAATCCAAGAAGTCCAGTAGCTTGCGCCAATGCTTCTAAAATCATAACCCCTGGAAAAATAGCAAGTTCAGGAAAATGCCCAGTAAATACAGGTTCATTGAAAGTTACGTTTTTAATAGCATGTAACCATTTACCGGCTTCGTAATCTAAAACACGATCAACAAGCAGCATTGGGTAACGATGCGGAATTAATTTTTGAATTTCTTGAACATCAATAACGTTTTTTTGCGATTCCAAATCACTGTCCTTTTTATTGACTGATTAGCTATGCTAGCTATTTGCGTTAGTTTTTAATGCTACAATTTCTTGTTCTAAAGCTTTGATTTTTTTGTTTGTTGTTTCAAGCTTACGGATTCTAGCATTCGTTTTTTGCCACTCTTTATTCGTTTGCGCTGGTAGACCAGATGAATATACACCACTTTCGGTAATATTTTTAGTCACCATGGCAAATCCAGTAAATACGCAGTTATCGGCGATATTAATATGACCATTAACGCCTACCATTCCTGCAATAGTACAATTTTTACCTACCACTGTACTGCCAGCTATCACACTACATGCTGCCATTGCAGTATTTTCACCAATAACCACATTATGAGCAATTTGAATTTGATTATCTAAAATGACACCGTCTTTAATCATAGTATCGTCAAGCGCGCCACGATCAATCGTTGTACTCGCACCAATTTCAACACGATCACCAATAATAACGGAACCCAGTTGAGGAATTTTTACCCAATTGCCTTGATGATTAGCATAACCAAAGCCATCTGAGCCAATGACAGTATTCGCTTGGATCAAACAATATTCACCAATTTCAACTTGATGATAAACAGTAACGTTTGCCCATAACGCGGTATTTTTACCTATTTTAACATTTTTACCAATGAAACAACCGGCACCTATAGTGACACCGTCAGCTAATACTGCACCTGACTCTATGACTGAGTTTGCGCCAATACTCACTGTTGACGCAATGTCCGCTGAGATATCTATCACCGCAGTCGGGTGAATTTCATTTGCAGGCTTTGGCGTAGAGTCAAGCATCTGAGCAACTAACGCATAGCCCATATAAGGGTTAGCCATGACTAAAGCATTGGTTGAGCAATCAGCTAAACAGTCAGGAGAAACGATCACCGCGCTGGCTTTGGTAGCACTTAATTGATCTCGATATTTAGTGTTTGACAAAAAGGCGATTTGCCCTGTTTTGGCATTCGCTAATGTCGCTAAGCTGTGTATTGAACAGTTGGCATCACCTTCGACAACAGCTCCGATTTTTTCAGCAATTTCACTCAGTGTATAAGTCATGTATTGGCTTACTTTTATTTGGCATGAATATAAGTTAACTAAACTTAAGTCATAAATATGCATTAGTTATAAATATGCCTAAGTTTAGGCTAAATATTATTTTAACCGAAAGAAAAAATACGCTATTCGACAAAAATAACGTATTTCTATTCTACTATTTATTTAATTAACTATTCGGTTAAAGGTAATCGATAAAGACCACAACATTAAAACAGTATGAATTAATTTAATTTAGATACTTGATCAACAACTTTATCAGTAATGCTGGTATCAGGCTTCGCAAATACTACCGCTTTTTGTTCAATAACCAGATCAAATTTTTCTTTCGCTGCAATGCCATCAATGGCTTGACGAACGATAGCAATAATCTTGTTTGTTTCTTCGTTCTGACGAGCACCAGCAGCTTGCTGTAAAGCTTTACCTTTAGTTTGGTAATCTTGATAGAAGGTTCCAATTTTAATGTCCAATTCTTCTATTTCTTTAGCACTCATTAATGAAGAATCACGAGTCTTCTTTTCTTGATAATATTTAATATCTTTCTCAAGTTGCGCAAGTTCAGCTTTTGCATCTTTAAACTCAGCTTCTAAACTTTGCATAACTGCAGCTGTTTGAGGAATTTTAGCCATAACTTCTTGAAAATTAACAACTGCAATTTTTTGATCTGCCGCCATAGCTGCGCTCGAAATTAATGCTCCTGAAGCAACTGTTGCTAATGCAATTGATTTGAATAATTTTTTCAATTTCTTCTCCTAACTGATAGATATTCTATTCATTTATGTATTTATATTGGGCTTATAATGCCATTTAAAAGGTTTGTCCGATATTAAAATTAAAGAATTTAGTATCGTCACCTTCTTCTTCTTTTATTGCTTTAGCAAAACTGAAAATCATTGGACCCATTGGTGATAACCATTGAACTGATAAACCCGCTGAGGCTCTATAACGCCCCACATCTGAGTAATCGTCAATTTTTGCAAATTCTTTCGGTGCTAAGTCGCGATAATCGGCCATGTCAAATTCGGTGTCCCAAACATTACCCGCATCAACGAAAAAGCTTGTGCGAACACTGTTGCTGAACCCTTCATCTAAGAATGGTGTTGGTACAATTAATTCTATACCCGCTATTGCTATCGCATTACCACCAACTGATCGGCGTGAGCCATTGACCACGTCATGATCAGGTCCTAAACAACAACCACCAGAGCCACCAACAGGATCAGGCGTTCCAGGGATAGTTGTTGGGTATCTAAAGATAGCTCTAGGGCCAACTATATTGGTTTCGAAACCACGTAAGGTATCTGAACCACCACCTGCGCGGAAGTTTTCCCAAAACGGTAATACTTGGTCATTTCCGTTGATAGAGTCGTAACCGTTACCATAGCCCAGTTGAAAACTGGTTTTAAAACTCCACCCTCTAGCAATTGGGAAATACCATTTGGTATCTAAATTAATTTTAAAATAGTTAGTATCTGAGTTTGGTGTGGTCATTTTATATGTCAAACTTTGCTGCGATCCCGCTGTTGGGAAAGTACCACGGTTTAACGTTGAACGAGAAATCGCTGCGGTAATATCAAAATTTTGGAATTCTAAACCTGCATCTGGATCGTCAGGATCTGAATACAGTTCATAAAAGCTTTGAATTTGTTCGTATGTTTGTAAACGGGTTATACCGTTACTTTTATAACCGAGGCCAAAATTTAAACGTACATATTCATTGATTGGGAAACCAAAATTCACCCCAACCCCATAGGTTTTATTGTTATATTCAACAAGGTTAGCATTACCTGCATCAAACTCATTGTAGAAAATTGTGCCACCTAGCGAAATCGCATCAACCGTAAAGTATGGGTCGGTGTACGAGACACTGACACTACGCGAATAACTTACGGTGTTAACATTAAATGATAAGCGATTACCGGTTCCTAAAAAGTTATTTTGTTGAATACCAGCATTTAAACTTAGCTTGGTTGCTGAGCCGTAACCAATACCCGCAGTAAATGAACCAGAAGGCTGTTCTTTAACAGTAAATTCAACATCTACTAAGTCATCTTCTTCAGGTAATTGCTTCGTTTCAAATTCCACTTCTTCCATATAAGGTAAGCGTTGTAACCAAGCTTTTGAGCCTTCAACTAAACTGTTTGATAACCAAGCCCCTTCCATTTGGCGCATTTCACGACGTAATACGCGATCAGCGGTTACATGGTTTCCTTTAAAGTTAATGCGGTTAACATAAATACGTTTACCAGGATCTACTGAAATAGAGAGCTTAACGGTTTTGTCTTCTTCGTTTATTTCAGGAATAGTGGTAACTTTTGGATAAGCATAACCGAACCTACCTAAAAATTTACTGATAGTTTCTTCGGTGTAAGTTACCTCAGCGCCGTTATATAATTTGTCAGCTCGAAGAGGGTTTATTGCGCGTATAGTTTGCTCAAAGCCTGCCATATCACCGACAAAGTCAACTTCGCTTACGGTATATTGCTCACCTTCAGTGACGTTTAACGTGATATAAACTGCTTCTTTATCTGGTGTCATAGACACCTGAGTAGAGTCAACTTTATATTTTAAGTAACCACGGTCTAAGTAATAACTTTCTATGGTTTCCATATCGCCTTGTAAGGTTTGTTTTTGATAGCGATCTTGCGCCATAAAATCCCACCAAGGAGAATCAAAGGTTAATTCAGCTTTTTCGAGTAACTCTTCATCAGAAAAAACTTCATTACCAACAATGTTAATTTGTTGAATCGCTGCGGCATCACCTTCAGTGAAGATAAATTTTAGGTTAACTCGGTTACGCGGTAAGTGAGTGATTTCAGCTTTAACGTCAGCGTTATATTTACCAACACTATGATAAAAGTCTTCTAAGCCCGTTTCTAAACCCGAAATAACGGTTTTATCTAATGTTTCACCCACGCGAATATCAGAGCCGTCTAAGCTTTCAATCAGCTGCTCTTCTTTAAGATCACTGTTACCATCAAAAGTAATTTCGCTGATCGTTTCTCGTTCACGCACTTTATAAATGATGCGATTACCGTCTTTAAAAACAGCAATATCGTTAAAATGGCCTGATTTATAAAGGGCTTTTATCGATTGTGAAATACGAAAGTCGTTAAGAGTATCACCTATGTTAAAAGGGATGTGAGTTAACGCTGCACCTAATGCAACACGTTGCAGGCCTTCCACCTGAATATCCTGAACC
>DAINNQ010000041.1:0-8160 GCA_036735825.1 Alteromonadaceae bacterium
AAATTAAAAGCGCTAGTTGCACGAAAGATGCTACCGTAAATACGATTAATTATTATACCGTTTCTAGTATCGGTGAGTGTGAAATAGAGGGAGTTTTAACCTCTAGAAAACTGGAAGTACAAGCAAGAGAGTTGTAACACTGTGTTAACATTATACTGTTGGTTTTTTTTACAGCTATTCAAATCTCTAAGTAGTAATTCTTCGCAAGTTGTTGAAACATAATTATTTGTTTGTATTGGCTTGTGTTTTGCATGTCTGCTGTGGTTGTAATGAAGTCTATTCATTAATATGAGGTTTTTTAATGATTAAGTTTACAGTTAAAATTATAACTAGTTTGATATTAATAATGTCAAGCATAGTTAATGCGAGTCTGATTACTGATAGTTCGTTGTTGACATCCGATCATTATGTTACTTATTCAGATGAATTCGTCACCATAGATTTTGCATGGGCATCTCCTATAAATGTTGAATATTGGGGAGATCCAAGTTTAGAAAGTTCTAATCAACTTTTCGCTCCTAGTCTTCATCAAGGTTGGGATTATGCGAGTCAAGCCGATATAGACATATTACTCACCCATTTTACGCTAGCTGATTTTACTATCGGAACTGGTGATGATCGTACCTTTATAAATGCCGTCCAGTTTTGGAACTCAGTATTTAATGATGTTGTTTTACGTCTAGATCTCGATAATAACCTTGATAATGGCTATGAAATAGTTGATTTTCAAAATCTAGAAAATTTTGAAAATGGTCTGGTGCGGGGAGAATGGACATCATCTAGTATCGATGGACAAGGTGTTGGTGGTACTTATTATTACGATACTTTCTATGTGAGAAAAACGCGTAATTCTACACCATCAACCCCAATTCCAGAACCAGCATCATTGTTAATATTTGCGCTTGGATTAATTGCTTTATCTCTTCGTGTTCGTCGAGCGAATTAATCGAAACATTTCACAATTTCGTTTCATGAAAATTTGGCCTTGCAGGATGCAAGGCTTTTTCTTTTTTACTGTTTAGTTCTTCTATACTCAAATGTAACTTATTGGTTAAGTTGCTAAATCACCGCTATAATTGTACCTTTAAACCTGAAGTAAATAATGTGCGGTTGATTGATTATGCGGGTTGTTGTTTTGTTATCAAATTTAGTGGCAGTGAATCGCGATATTAAGCAAAAGTCATTTGTTATATCACAAAATTTTTTCGCAGCATTTATCTCTCTATTTTTCTTGTTTTTTTATTATGTTCAAGCAGGACAAGCACCAACTACCATATCATTCGCATCATCACCTCAGGCTAACAAAGTCTATATCAATGAAATTAATGTTGGTCAAAGTTATGTTGAGTTATATTTTCAAGATACTGTCGATGTAAACGGCTGGACTCTCTATTATGAAGGTCAGGGAAACAATGATGGGAGCGCAACGATTTGCTCTGCACCATCATCAAGTAGCTCATGTGAATATAGTGCAGGAACTTACATTGTTATCGAAAACGTTTCACTGCACAACACATTACAAGAGTTGTTATTACTTGATAACAACAACTTAGCAGTTCACTACTTCCGGTATGCTAATAATTCAAACCAAGGTGGTGGAAAATGGCAGTGGAAAACAGATGATCCTTCTCTTTCAACTATCTATTATGCTAATGGATCAAAAAATAATTTATGTAGTCAACCTGATGGGGTAATTGCAAATACTAATTGGCAAGAGTGTGATCCGACAAAAGGAACTACCAATGATGGAGAGTCAATTCATCATTATGAAATTAGTCATGATGGAACGGGCTCTACATGCGCAGATGAAATTATCACATTAAAAGCTTGTACAGATAGTTCGTGTAGTAGTTTATCATCTGAAACAACTCAAATTGACTTTTTGATTGATGGCGTTACACATAGTTCACCTACTTTTGTCGGGCAAATTTCGATAAGTATTTCGTACTTTATAGACAATACTGTTGTTTATTCATTGGCTAACCCTTCAATCGCTGGAGATAATGCTTTTCAATGTGATAATGGTGTTGGTACTAGTTGTTCCATGGTGTTTTCATCGGCAGGGTGTCCTGCAGCGCCTACTTGTTCTGATATTTTTCCCGGTGATACTAGTTTTGGCGTCAATGGTGCTTCCACTTTCTTTAGTTTTGGAAACCCGAGCGTCTGTAATGATGGCTCTTGTACACCGGCGCCAACATTTACAGTGCCCACTATGCCATCGATATCACCGAATGGCAGCTTTACCAATACATCATTAGCTGATGGTGTTTATCAACATACAAACTGGGGGTTAGCTGGGTTTAGTTCGGTTAACTTTTCAGGTAGCGGCACTGCGGTTATCTATTTTAATCAAAGTATTACAATTCCTGAAGGAACAAATATAAATCCATCAGGTAGTCCTGAAAATGTTTTGATCATAGTAAACGGTTCACTGACTATAAGTGGAGATACAACCATTAATGCCAATATTTATGTCAGTGGCGCTATGGCTGTAGGTAGTATCTTTTTTGGAACTACAACTATTAATGGTGCAGTTTCAGTTGCAGGTTCATTATCTGTTTGGGGGGAAGGTGATTTTAATTTTAATGAGAATTATATTAATAATATGGACTCAAAAGGGTTTTGTGAAGGAACTGCAGCCCCACTAATCAATCATTTCCAAATCATTCATGATGGTTCTGCCATAACCTGTGAAACAGAAACAGTAACAATTAAAGCGTGTACCAATGCTTTTGATGGTACGTGTTCGTTAAGCAGTGACGCTGTAACCTTAGATGTTGTAGCAACAGGCTCTCCTGCTGTAAGTAATAATATAACTTTCACGGGCTCAACCACTACCGACATAGCTTATACCTCACCAGATACTGTAGTGCTGTCAATTGCTAACTCTTCAATTTCGCCAACAAGCTCAACCGTTTGTAATGATAACAGTGTAGGGAGTTGTAATTTAGCGTTTAGTGACGCTGAGTTTCGATTCTTAAATGGTACTAGCGGTACGAGCAATGCTGACGAAGTAATTGACAACCAAGTATCGGGCGTTGAATTTCCAATTCGACTACAAGCGAGAAGAAGTAATGACGGCGTTTGTGAAGGCATTTTTACTGGTAATGTTGATGTGAATTTGTCGCAACAAAACATCACGCCAGATAACACAAACCCCGGTTTAAATTTTCAAGTGAATGGAGCTTCCATAGTAAAAGGGTCAACACCTTCATCCAATGTTACCTTAAATTTTGGTGGCGATAGCATTGCTACTATCCCTTCACCTAGATATTTAGATGCAGGTGAAATCCAATTACATGCCAGTTACAGTGTTTCAGGTCTTAACTTAGCGGGTAGTTCACAAACGTTTTGGGTGCGGCCAAATCATTTTGAGATTGATGCGGTTTCTTGTAAAGATGAGATACTAGGTTGTACTGCTAACTCAACGACAACTCACAAAGCAGGTGACAATTTTACGTTAACGATCAGCGCTTATAATAGCTTGGATGCTATAACAGAAAATTATCGACAAAGTGATGGTCAACTGCAACTCAAACTCACTCGTGTATTACCTGATATAGCAGGCAGCGTGGAAGGCACTTTAACCTATGCAAGTGGTAATAGTATGGATTCATCGGATAATTTATCGGCTAGTTTTTCAAATCGTTCCGTAACAAATTTTTATTCAGGAACATTTGGCGTTTCCACTTTTGATGCAGCCCAATATGATGAAGTGGGCATTATTAATTTGGATGTACAAGATATAAATTACGGTAATCAAGGTTTAACAATTGAAGCCACTGACATTGATATTGGACGCTTTACTCCTCATTATTTCGAACAGACGGTTTTTAATGCTGGCACGCTTAGAAGCAGCTGCAATCTTGGGGCAACAACATTTGCTTATAGTGGTCAATTAGATGATGCTACTTTAACAAAAGGCACAATTAATTATTTATCAAATCCTATTATTGAAATCACAGCTTATAACCAAGCGGGCGGTGTGACTAAAAATTATTATCAAGATAGTGACGGTTCAGCGAATGATTTTATGAAAATGTCAGCAAGTGATGTGCTAATTTTACCACCGAGTACAGATAACAGTGCGCAAGGTCTTGATTTAAATCTTTTACCAATATCTGGCGTTATTTCAACTGGGGAGCTAAGTCAAAATAACTTAGATACAGGTCATGCTAATTATAATAGCCCATTAGCACGTGGAACTTTGCATTATAAATTATCTGATAATGATCATTTTTATTATCAACGCTCGAGCAATGCCTATGTTCAAAATTTTGGTGCGCAATTTGATTTAACGGTCACCAGTATCACTGACAATGAAGCTAACGCTACCACGTTGACACCTATTACCAACCTTGCTGGTGTTGATATACGTTTCGGTCGCATGGTGATTGAAAACAGTTATGGACCTGAAACTGAAAATCTCAGCCAACATTTTCGCACTGAATATTATGACGGCAGTAAATTTATTCTAAATACTGATGATCAATGTACAACTTATGATGTTGATGACATGATACTTTCAAATATTAGTTTAGTGCCTACAGCTAAGTTAGGTTCAACAGGGTTATTTGTTGATGGTGAAACCGATGAACTTGTAATAACAGCACCAGGTGCTGGAAATGTGGGGGAAATCGGTGTGTTATATCAAGCACCTTTATGGCTGAAATTTGATTGGTCAAACAGTGATGGCTTAGGTAATGGCCCATTTTCAGAAAACCCAACAGCAGTTGCCACTTTCGGTTTATTCCGCGGCAACGATCGCATTATTTCATGGCGAGAAGTGGGAAATTAAAAAAGATCATGTCGATTTTTGGCGCTTTGATAAAAAAAATGTAAAAAAACTGCCATTTTTTGCAAAACATGCATCACATCTTGTAAAGTCTGCGGTATGATGAGCGGCAATTATTAAAAGAATTTCATTACGCTATGGCATATTCGCCCTAGTGAGGTAGCAAGGACATAGAGACCTTATGTTTAAAAAATTACGCGGTATGTTTTCAAACGATTTATCCATTGATTTAGGAACAGCCAACACTCTAATTTATGTCAAAGATCAGGGCATAGTATTAAACGAACCTTCAGTAGTGGCTATTCGTCAAGACAGAGCAGGCGGTTCTAAAAGCGTAGCGGCTGTTGGTGCAGCGGCAAAACAAATGTTAGGTCGTACTCCGGGCAACATAGAAGCCATTCGTCCAATGAAAGACGGCGTTATTGCTAACTTTTTCGTGACAGAAAAAATGTTGCAATACTTTATTAAACAAGTACATAGCAATAATTTTTTACGTCCAAGCCCACGTGTTTTAGTGTGTGTGCCTTGTGGTTCAACACAGGTAGAACGTAGAGCAATTCGTGAATCAGCGCTTGGTGCTGGTGCGCGTGAAGTGTATTTGATTGACGAACCTATGGCAGCGGCTATTGGTGCAGGCATGCCAGTATCAGAAGCAACAGGTTCTATGGTTGTTGATATTGGTGGTGGTACGACAGAAGTTGGCATTATTTCATTAAACGGCGTGGTTTATTCTTCATCAGTTCGCATTGGTGGTGATAAATTTGATGACGCGATTATTAACTATGTTCGCCGTAACTTCGGTAGCTTAATTGGTGAAGCAACGGCTGAGCGTATCAAACATGAAATTGGCTCTGCTTACCCTGGTGAAGAATTAATTGAAATTGAAGTACGTGGTCGAAACCTTGCTGAAGGTGTACCGCGCAGTTTTACGCTCAACAGCAATGAAATTTTAGAAGCCTTGCAAGAACCATTAACAGGTATTGTCAGTGCTATCATGGTGGCGCTTGAACAATCTCCGCCAGAGTTGGCTTCTGATATTTCAGAACGCGGCATGGTGTTAACAGGTGGTGGTGCGTTATTAAAAGATTTAGATCGATTATTGATGGAAGAAACAGGGATTCCTGTTGTGGTTGCTGATGATCCATTAACTTGTGTTGCACGCGGTGGTGGTAAAGCTTTAGAAATGATTGATATGCACGGTGGTGACTTATTCTCATACGAGTAAGTTAACTATTCACCTTGTCGCTATAAGAATAAATTTGTGCTTCAAAAGTACTCATTGACTATCGTCAACTCCGTGCTTTTTCTTTCAAATTTATCCATACAGCTTAAAGTTGAACAGTTTCCTAAATTAACAGGTTTATATGAACCCAATATTTAAACATGGACCTTCCCCACAGCACCGATTGATATTGGTGCTGTTTTGTTCTGCAGCGTTAATTTTTTTCGATCATAAAATGAATAGCTTCGAAACGTTTCGAGGCTTTTTGCAATCTATGGTCAGCCCTTTGCAATATATTGCCACCACGCCAAAACGGGCGTTAGATTGGGCAGTAGAAAACCTAGTCACTCGCCAGCAGTTAATCACTGAGAATCAAGGCTATAAAACCAATGAATTGCGCTATCAAGAGCAATTGATGCAGTTAGATATCCTCAAACAAGAAAATGACAGATTACGCTCTTTGCTAGCTTCACCTGTTCGGGCCGATGCTAAGAAAATGGTGGCAGAGATCCTTTCGGTTGACAGCGACCCTTATTCTCATCAAGTGGTGATTAATCGCGGGGCAAATGATGGCGTTTTTGAAGGGCAAGCGGTTATTGATGATAACGGTATCGTTGGCCAAATTTTACATGTGGGTACTATTTCAAGCCGCGTGTTATTGATCACCGATGTTTCCAATGCTGTGCCTGTGCGCATTCACCGCAATGGCATTCGCTTAATTGCTAATGGCACGGGAACCATACATAGATTAACTCACAATTATGTGCCTCATAGTACCGATGTGCGCGTCGGTGATTTGCTCGTCACTTCTGGGCTCGGTGGTAAATATCCTGAAGGCTACCCTGTTGCCCGTGTCACAGGTGTTCGACAAGACGAGTCGCGTCCATTTGCGCAAGTGCAAAGTGAGCCTGTCGCTCAAATTAATCGCTTACGTTATTTATTATTATTGTGGCCTGAACAACCGAGTAAAATATTTTCTTCCAAAGACGATTTGGCTGTAGTGATGGAGGATAATGATGCTGGCTCATAACGGTATTATTATTATTTTAACGTTGTTAGTGGCGCTAATGGCGAGCATTATGCCTTTGCCGCTCAACGCGGATGTTTTTCGTCCCGACTGGGTGTTAGTGGTTTTGCTTTATTGGTGTTTGGCTTTGCCTAGTCGGGTGAATGTTATTACGGCTTGGTTAATGGGGTTTTTACTCGATGTGCTATTAGGGTCAATTCTTGGTGTGCACGCGGCGGCTATGGCTTTATCGGTTTATATCGTGGCGGGAAATTATCAAAAAATTCGAAATTTTTCTGTCTGGCAGCAAGCGTTAATTGTTGGTGTGCTTTCTGCGTTATATCATTTGTTGGTTTTTTGGTTTCAACGATTTTTAACTGATATCGTGTTTTTACCTAGTTATTTATATCCTGTTTTTACCACGATTATTTTATGGCCTTGGGCATTTTTACTGTTACGAAAAATTCGTCGACATTTTAAAATCAAGTAATCGATGTTGTTTTAAAAGCAGATAAAAAAACAGTTTAAAAATCAAACACAAGTATAAAGAAATGTTAATGTGAAAAAACTCATACTCGCCTCACAATCTCCACGCCGTCAAGAGCTTCTCACGCAATTAGGTTATCAGTTTTCTTGTTTACCCGCTGATATTGATGAATCCGTTTTAACTGATGAATCGCCTAGCCAATATGTGGAGCGTTTAGCGAGTCAAAAAGCACAATATATTGCTAAAACTCAACCAGATACTACACTGGTGTTAGGTTCTGATACTTGTGTGGTTTTTCAAAATGAAATACTCGGTAAACCTGAAAACCTTGTACAATGTGTGGCGCACCTTTCATTACTTGAAGGGCAAGTGCATCAAGTCTTAACTGCAGTTGCCGTTGTTAAGGGTGAGTTAAGTAAATCAGTGGTAGTATCTACTGAAGTAGAATTTAAGCCCTTGTCTTTACAAGAAATGCATAATTATTGGCACACAGGTGAACCGCAAGATAAAGCTGGATCATACGGCATTCAAGGCATTGGCGGACAATTTGTGAAACAAATTAATGGTAGCTACTCCTCTGTTGTTGGCTTACCTTTGTATGAAACGGCACAATTGTTAGCAAGCTTTGGCTTGTATACTCCCGTTCAACA
>DAINNQ010000041.1:8260-12559 GCA_036735825.1 Alteromonadaceae bacterium
TAATATGAGTGGTGAACTACTCATTAATGTAACACCTAGTGAAACTCGGGTTGCGTTGATTGAAAATGGTGTTTTACAAGAAGTACACGTGGAAAGAGAAGCAAAACGTGGCTTAGTTGGTAATATTTACTTGGGTAAAGTGATCCGTGTTTTACCGGGTATGCAAGCGGCGTTTGTTGAAATAAATTTAGAAAAAGCAGCTTTTCTACATGCTTCTGATATTAAATCTAGACTTATTCTTAATGAAGATGAACCTAAAGATTACGTGCCTGATATTCGCAGTTTGGTGCATGAAGGACAATACATTGTTGTTCAAGTGGTAAAAGACCCTTTAGGAACGAAAGGTGCACGACTCACCACTGATATTACTATTGCAGCTCGCTATCTCGTGTTGATGCCCAATGCCAGTCACGCAGGAATTTCACAACGAATTGAAGATGAAGATGAACGTAAACGCTTAAAAGCTATCGTCACGCCTTATTGTGATGACAGCCATGGCTTTATTGTGCGCACCGCGGCAGAAGGTGTTGGCGACGAAGAAATTCGCCACGACGCTGAATTTTTAAGCCGTGTTTGGGTCAAAGTGTTAGAGCGCAAAAAACGTAAGCAAACCAAAACGGCTATTTATCAAGATTTGTCGCTAGCCTTTCGGGTATTAAGAGATTTTGTTGGCATTGATTTAGAGCGTATTCGTATCGATTCAAAACTCACCTTTGATCAACTAGGCGAATTCACACAAGAATTTGTCCCTGAATTAGCGAAAGTTTTAGAGTATTACCCTGGTGAGCGCCCCATATTTGACTTATTCGATGTGGAAAATGAAGTTCAGCGCGCGCTTCATCGAAAAATCACATTAAAGTCAGGTGGTTACCTTATTATCGATCAGACAGAAGCAATGACGACTATTGATATTAATACTGGTGCTTTTGTCGGTCATCGAAATCTGGAAGAAACGATTTTTAATACCAATATTGAGGCCACTCAAGCCATTGCTCGTCAGCTTAGATTGCGTAACTTAGGGGGGATCATCATCGTTGATTTCATCGACATGTTTAATAACGATCATAAACGTCGAGTTTTACATAGCCTAGATGTGGCAATGGCTAAAGATAAGGTCAAATATAGCATCAGTAATTTTTCTGCGCTCGGTTTAGTGGAAATGACCCGTAAACGTACACGTGAAAGTTTAGAGCATATTTTGTGTGGTGAATGTTCTGTGTGCCAAGGTCGAGGCCATTTAAAAACCGTAGAAACTGTATGTTTTGAAATTCTACGTGAAATTGTGCGGGTAAATCGGGCTTATGATGCCGATAAATTTATTGTTTATGCTTCGTCTGCGGTGAGTGAATCATTAATCAATGATGAATATCACAACTTGGCTGAACTCGAGGTGTTTATTGGCAAGCAGATAAAAATTCAAACAGAAAACATGTATAATCAAGAGCAGTTTGATGTGGTGATGATGTAGTTAAGAGTAAGTTATCTGGTAAAAAGGCAAGCGTTTGTCTCATGGAGGGAGCTACGTTTAACGAATAAATCGTCGATACTTGACGCAAAGTAAGAGAATTTTTCAATTAATGGGTATTTCGAGCGTATCTAACCGCTGGTTAAACAGAACATACAAATGCATCGCCATATTTTTGGTGGTCTTTGCTGTGTTGATTAGCGCGCTGCGACTTTTTTTACCTTACGCGCATAATTACCGACAAGATTTACAGCATTACATTAATAATACCTATGGCAGCGATATTATTATCGGTTCGCTTAATATGGGCTGGCAAAGTACAGGCCCAAGTTTAGTGGCGACTAATGTCAGTTTATTACAAACTGATGCGGCTGAAGTTTATATTCAAGCGTTTGATATGAATATCGATTTTTGGGGAAGTATTCGCAACAGACGTTTGATCACTAAAGACTTTTCACTCAATGGCGTGAAAATATTATTCGATAAAACCATGCTGGCAAGCGCTGATGCAACCCAGCAGAACAATGCCTTGCTCGATAATGTTGCCGAATTATTTTTATCTCAAATAGGGCAATTTTCAGTTAACGACAGTCAAATTATTTATCGTTCAGATAAAGGGCAGCGCACTTTTCTTATTGATTCACTGCATTGGTTAAATCAAGGCAAGATCCATCAAGCGCGTGGAAACGTGATAGTCGACGGCTTAACTTCCAATAATCTGCAACTTAATTTACATGTTGAAGGTGAGCAAATTGATGAGATGAAAGGGACGCTCTATTTAGCAGCGAACCAATTAAATATCACGCCATGGCTTGATAGTGTATTAGTGATTGAAGATGAAGATACGCATTCAACGGTGAACTTTAATGCTTGGCTAACTATTGATAATGGTCAAGCGCAAAAATTACAAGTTGAACTAGGGCAAAATCAAATTGCCTGGCAACATCAAGAGAATATTCGCACTTTGAATATCGAACAAGGGCAAATTATTGTTGATAATCTTTCTAACAGTGAGCAGATAGAAGTATATTCTTCTCCTATTCATATTCGTTCAAACGATCATACTTGGCAACCACTCACCTTCCAAGTCGCTAAGAATTCAGCAGGTTTACAAAGTTATATTTCAACAATTGATATTGCTGGTGTCGCTGATTTACTGCCTTTGTTTGTTGATCAACAAACGACACGAGAATTAATCGAGCAGTTAGATCCTAAAGGAACATTCACTGACGTATTTTTCCAAATTAACGATGACGAGGTTGCTAGCGTCGCCCAGTTTAATCATGTCAACACCGCTTACAGTCAAGGCATACCAGGAATTGAAAACGTCAGTGGTCAAGTAATTTTCCATGACAAACAAATTCAACTAGATTTATTGGCTAAAAATGGGGCATTAAATTTTGATAAACACTTTAAAGCACCTATTGGCTATCAAAGCTTGTCTTCTACCGTCAATATCAAAATAGAGGACAACGCTTGGTATTTAACCGCTCCGAATTTAACCTTTACTTCTGAACGTTTGAAAGTGCAAGCAGGATTAGATGTGTCGGCGGTTGAGGATCAAGATGTTCATATGTCATTGCTGGCAACCGCTACTGATGGCAATACGCTATATGCTGAAACGTTTTATCCGCATTTGCTGATGGGGGATGACTTAGTCAATTACCTCAACGGTGCGCTTGAAAAAGGCAAACTTGAGCAAGCGCTTGTGTTGATTAATGGGCCATTAACCAAGTTTCCTTTTGTCGACGGCGAGGGCACTTTTGTTGTTGATGCTGAGTTAAAAGAGGCGAGTTTTAAATTTGACCAGAATTGGCCTGCCATTAATCATTTTAATGCCAATTTAAATTTTACCAACAACAGCATGTTGATCACGGGACGTGATGGTTTACTAAGCGGTATTGATGTTCGAGGTGTCAAAGCGGCGATTGTTGATTTATCAGAGCAACAAATACTAACCGTTGATGCTAACTTTACCAAAACAGCGCCTAAACTGGTTGCTAACCTTATGCAATCTAGTCCATTAAGTGGCAGTGTTGGCTCAGTGTTAGAGCAAGTTAAAATTTCAGAAAATATTTCGGGTAATTTTCATTTAACACTACCGTTAGATAATACCGATGATGCCATTGCGAAAGGGCAAATTAATTTTAATGACAATGTCATTGATTTACAGTCACCAGAAATGCACTTTACTGAAGTGAATGGCAGCCTCACTTTTATTAATGAAAAAATTGATGCAACAAACCTAGCACTGATGTGGCGAGAAATGCCACTGATGCTCAACGTCGATGCTGCCGAAAAAGATGTACATTATCAAACGAATATCAATATTTCAGCAAGTTGGCAAGATACCGCATGGCAAGCGCAATTGCCTGAATTACTGACCAAATATGGTGAAGGAGTACTTGATTGGCAAGGATTACTCACACTCAATAATCATTTTGATGGTGGCTTCGATTATGCTTTAGATATCACATCTGATCTGGCAAAAACCACACTTACCTTGCCAGCGCCATTTAATAAAGATCATACCGATATTATGCCGGCAATAATAAAAGTGTCGGGTGATGAAGAGCGATCAGTGATAGATGCAAAAATAGGTCAACAGTTAAATTTTTACGGTAATTTAAACCATCAACAAGTTGCATTCTCACAAGCACATTTGATTTTAGGCAATGAGCAGATGTATTTACCGCTCAGTGGTTTTCATATTACCACTAACTTAGTTGCCGCAGAATTTAACCAATGGCAACCTTTTGTCAGTGATATTTTAAATAGTTTGCCTGACAGTGACGAGAATAGGGCGCAGCAAACCACCCCTTTATTAGAGCAAC
>DAINNQ010000042.1:0-12491 GCA_036735825.1 Alteromonadaceae bacterium
AATATAAAAGTGGTTACTGAAAACGGTGAAGTCTTTTTAATGGGCTTAGTGAAAACATCTGAAGGTAATGCCGCGGTTGAAGTTGCCAGACATGTTGGCGGTGTCAATCGCGTATTTAAAATGTTTGAGTTTATCGACTAGCTTAACCCTGTTTTCAATGGTTAACCTTTTTAAGGTTTAGAAAAAACAAAGCAACTATAAAACAATGCAGCTATAAAAAAATCCACATTATGTGGATTTTTTTATTTAACAATTTTTAAACTGGCTCTGCCTTTACTCTTTTCTTTATCCGCGGGGGCTTCTTTATTCTCATGTGTCGTTGACACACTTGAAAGAGTAGCTGTAGGCGTTTCATCAACCTCAGGCAACTCTGGATGCTCAATGGCAAGTGTAGTACCAGCCCCGTTCTCTTTAGCGTAAATTGCAGACACAGCACCAAAAGGCACAACAATGTGCTCTAACTTACCAGCAAAACGGGCACAGAACTCTATCTGCTCGTCAACCATCGAAATACCACCAACTGCAGCTGCAGAGATATTTAGAATTATTTGACCGTCATTAACAAACGACATAGGCACCATGACGCCGTGAACATTGACATCAACAGCAATATAAGGCGTTAACTGATTATCAGAAATCCAGTCATAAAAAGCCCTAACAATATAGGGCTTAGTTGAAGTCATAGACTTAGACATAAATTAAACTGCGCTTCCAAAGCGTAATTCACGCTCAGATTCAGTTAATGATGCTTGGAAAGACTCACGTTCAAATATTTTAAGCATGTAAGACTTTAATTCTTTAGCACCTTGGCCTTCAAGCTCAATACCTAATACCGGTAAACGCCACAACAACGGAGCTAAATAACAATCGACTAAACTAAACTCTTCACTCATAAAATAAGGAGCTTCATTTAAAATTGGCGCAACGCTTAATAAGCTTTCTTTTAGCTCTAAACGCGCTTTTTCAGCTTCATCAGCACTACCATTTAAAATGGTTTTAACTAAGCTATACCAATCTTGCTCAATTCTATGCATCATTAAGCGGCTACGACCACGTGATACTGGGTAAACAGGCATCAATGGTGGATGAGGAAAACGCTCGTCTAAATACTCGATAATAATTGACGCTTCATATAAAGCTAATTCACGATCAATTAAAGTAGGTACTGTTCCATACGGATTTAAATCTAATAAATCCTCTGGCAAATTCGCCATATCAACCAAGTGGATATCTACACCAACGCCTTTCTCAGCCAACACGATACGTGTTTGATGACTATACATATCATCTGCATGAGAATATAAATTCATTACAGAGCGTTTGTTTGCAGTAACGGCCATTTCGCCTCCAAAAATTTAACTAAATAAAAACTAATAAAGGGGGCTATTGCCCCCAAAAAACTTTCGACACTAGCAAATAACTAGTGAACATCTCTCCAATATTCTTTCTTCAGCAAGTAAGAAAGAATAAATAGAATTACGAGGAACCCGATAACCCAGTAGCCCATCGCTTCTCTTTCAAGTTTATTTGGTTCACCAACGTATTCAAGAAAGTTAACAAGGTCACGAACAAACTCGTCGTACTCTGCTTCAGACATTGTACCACCAGTAGCAGGTGATAATACACCATGCTCATCCATGGTTCTTACGCCTTGAAGGTTTTGTAAAACGTGCGGCATACCTACGTCTTTGAAAACTTTATTGTTAACACCAAATGGACGCTTTTCATCAACATAAAAAGTTCGCAAATAAGTGTAAATATAATCAGTGCTTCTGAATCTTGCTTCCAGTGTCAGATCAGGTGGCGCTGTACCAAACCATGCAGCAGCTTCTTTTGCAGGCATGGTATTAGTAATATGATCACCTGGCTTTTCACCTGTAGGCATCCATTTCTCAACACCTTCTTTTTCATCAATGCCTAGATCAGCAAAAGTACGGTTATAACGTTGGTACTGTAATTGGTGACAACCTAAACAATAATTTAAGTAAGACTCAAAACCACGCTTGAGTGATTCTTTGTCAGCCAAATCATTATTGGCTTTATCTAAATTGACACTTGGACCAGCAGCTGAAGCAATTAAAGGCACTAAAGCTAAAATTGTAATAAATAACTTTTTCATTATCCTGAAACCCTCTCTGGCACTGGCTTAGTTTTTTCATTTTTGCTGTAGAACCAAAGTGCTACAAAAAATCCAAAATAACCAAAAGTTGCAACTCTACCAATTAAGTTAGCTAAATCTGTTGCTGGCAATGTCCCTAAAATACCTAATACGATAAAACTAATAGTGAACTGTGTTAGGTTTAGGAAATGAGTTTTGCTACGGAATTTCAACGCTTTAACTGTGCCACGATCAAACCAAGGTAAGGCAAATAGCATACCGATAGCAGCAAACATGGTGATCATACCCAATAACTTGTCAGGAATAACACGTAAAATTGTAAAGAATGGTCCAAAGTACCATACAGGAACAATATGTTCAGGGGTTTTCAAACCATTTGCAGGTTCAAAGTTTGGCGCCTCAATGAAATAACCACCACCTTCTGGTGCAAAGAACATTACCCAGCAGAACAGAATTAAGAAACCAACAACACCCATAATGTCTTTTACTGAATAATAAGGGTGGAACGGAATCGCATCAACAATATCGTATTTATCTGTGTAGTGTTTGTGGAACGTAAACTTGCTTAGCTCTTCAGGTTTAACACTACCTTTTTTCTTCTTAATGTCAGTACCTTCTGGGTTATTTGAACCCACTTCATGAAGCGCTAAAATATGTAAGAACACAAGAACAACCAGCACCAATGGTAAAGCAACAACGTGTAAGGCGAAGAAGCGGTTTAACGTTGCACCAGAGATAACATAATCACCTTTGATCCAAATCGTTAAGTCTTCACCAATAACAGGAATGGCGCCAAAGAGCGAAATGATAACCTGTGCTCCCCAGTAACTCATATTACCCCAAGGTAATAAGTAGCCCATAAATGCTTCGGCCATTAAAACTAAGAAAATTAGCATGCCAAAAATCCACAATAATTCACGTGGTTTTTGATAAGAACCATACATCATTCCGCGGAACATATGCATATAAACAACAATGAAAAACGCGGATGCGCCTGTTGAATGCATATAGCGAAGTAACCAACCGTAATCTACGTCACGCATGATGTATTCGATAGAGGCAAATGCACCATCGCCAGATGGCTCATAGTTCATGGTTAACCAGATACCCGTTAAAATTTGGTTAACTAAAACCAACATAGCTAACGAGCCAAAAAAGTACCAAAAGTTAAAGTTTTTAGGTGCTGGATATTGAGCTAAATGCTTGTTCCAACAGTCAGTAACCGGTAAGCGCTTGTCAATCCAAGCCATAAAATTTGCAAACATTACGCCTCTCCTTGACCAACACCAATTAAAATGGTGTTTTCATTTGGATAAGAATGCTCTGGAACCACTAAATTCGTTGGTGCTGGAACGCCTTGGAATACACGACCTGCCATATCAAATTTAGAACCGTGACACGGACAGAAGAAGCCATCTTTAACGCCTTCAACTTGTTCTTCAAAAGTCCCTTCAAAATACGTTGGTGCACAACCTAAGTGAGTACACACACCTAATGCCACCATAAATTCAGGTTTAATTGAACGGTATGCATTCGTTGCGTATTCAGGTTGTTGAGGTTCAACTGATTTAGGATCACGTAATTGATCTTCGTGATTAGCTAACGTTTTTAACGTTTCTTCAGTACGACGTACTACATAAATCGGCTTACCGCGCCATTCAGCACGAACCAATTGACCAGGTTGCATTTTACCAATATTGATTTCAACTGGAGCACCCGCAGCTTTCGCGCGAGCACTTGGGTTCCAGGATCCAATGAAAGGCACAGCCACACCGACAACACCAACACCACCAACTACCGAAGTAGCCGCAGTTAAAAAGCGTCGACGGCCGTTATTCACGGGCGTATTGCTCATCCAACATCTCCAATTATTATTCTATTTAAACAAGATAAAGGTTTTATACATCAAAATTCGAAGCACTGCGTCTTTTTTGCTCAAATAAACTTAGCGACAAAAAATTTTTCTGATCATAAAGAAAAGCCCTATTTTTTACAAGGCAAATAAGGCTGTTAGCTATGAAGAAAATGTAATTATAACAAAATATTTCACCGTCGAATGAATATCACTGACCGCTAATACAAATAAGAATTATTTACACTGATTTAAGCGAGGGTTGAACGATAACTGAGCAAGAATTGGACGAAAAATCTCACCAAAAAACAAATTGATAAATTCATCTCTTCAACAGATAAATCGATAAGCTAAAACTGATTGACTTACTAGAGCCGATTCATCAACCGAATATTTTTTCAAACCAAGAACGCTTTTTTTGATCAGTTTTAGCTGGCTCATTGCAAGAGTATTTATACGCAAGTCCTTGGTCAATTGCTGGCAATTGAATCGTATCTGCGCACTCAACTGCGACGGGATAGCCGGTTTTATTCTCAAAAGACACAGATTTAACACTCTCAGGTACACGCTGTTGTCGACTTAACGCCCCATGGGTATTTTGAAATTGAGCAAATAATGTTAACGCTCCGCTACTACCGGTAAAATCCGTCGCTTTATTATCATCTCGGCCAAGCCATGTCGTGATTAAATGCTTGTCATCATAACCAACAAACCAACTATCACGTTGATCATTGGTTGTGCCTGTTTTTCCAGCAACTGTAATGTCTTTTAAACGCCATGTGAGTGACTTAGCTGTGCCTTCTTGTGTGACTTTAGTTAACGCAAAATCAATTAAATAGCTCGCTTGCTCTGAAAAATACGGCAAATGTTCAATCTGATGTTGATACAAGGTTTCGCCTTGTGGCGAGACAATAAAATCAACAGCATGGCTTTGGACAAAATAGCCACGATTAGCAAAAGGTAAATAAAATTGATTCACTTGATAAGGCGACATATTAATTGAGCCCAAAAGCATTGATGGACGCAAAGTAATATCTTCGTCATAACCAAGTAAGTGAATAATATCCGCAATATTTTCTAACCCTAATGCCATCCCTAAGTTAACCGTTGGAATGTTCAATGAATTGACTAAACTGTTTAACAATGACACCTGACCTCGGAATTCACCGTCATAATTTTTGGGACGCCATGTTTCACCATTTTCAGTATCAAAACTTACCGCTTTATCTTCTAATAAGCTTCCTAATTGGAATTGCTGATAACGCTCAAGCGCGGCTAAATAGATGGCTGGCTTGATCAGTGAGCCAATAGGTCGTTGCGCATTAAGAGCCCGATTAAATCCCGCATAGCCACTTTGCTTATCTCCCACTAATGCTTTAACTTCACCACTTTCAATATCAGTAACAACCATTGCCGCCTGTAAGGCATGTTTTTCGTTTCCAGCTAAATTGGCTAATTGTTGTTCAACCGTTTGCTCTGCAACTTTTTGGCTATATGGTGAAAAAGTGGTAAAAACGCGAATGCCAGAGGCTTGTTCTTTTGAAGATAAAATTTGTGACAATTCACGCTTAACCAGCTGTAAATAGTCAGGAAATTTTTGTTTGTTTTTGGCTAGTCGACGAGACTCTCTCACTGAAAGTGGTGACCCTACAGCACTGAGATAGTCATTTTTTGACAAAAAATCATGCTCGAACATTAATTTTAACACCAAATCGCGGCGAGATTTAACACGCTCTTGATATCGCCAAGGATCATAGTAACTTGGCCCTTTGATCACACCAATTAATGTCGCCATTTGCTCATCGGTTAATTGCGCAATATTCTTTCCGAAATAAAACTCGGCTGCCAAACCAAAACCATAAATACCATTGGCAAAATGCTGACCTAAATACACTTCATTGATATAGGCTTCAAGCAGCTGATCTTTGCTATAACGGTATTCAAGTAGTAACGCCATTATTGCTTCGTTAACTTTACGCCACATGGTTTTATCACGCGTTAAGTACATGTTCTTAACAAGTTGCTGCGTTAATGTACTGCCACCTTGTACGGTTCGCCCTGCTCGAAGATTGTTATAAAAAGCGCGAGCAATTCCCACGGGAGAAACACCCGCATGAAAATAAAAATCTCTATCTTCGACTAGCAATAATGTATCTAACAATTTTTCAGGAACGGATTGTAAAGGAACTAAAACGCGATCTTCTTTACTTTCTGGTACAATACGAGCCATCATATAAGGCTCAATTGCTACACTGGGCACAACGACATTATCGACTGTTATTTGACTCACCTTTTGTCGTTTATTTTCTCGGATAATATCGATAGAAATGACTTTGCTGTCTTCAACGCCTGAACCAAAATCAAAGGCTCTTCGATAGATAATGATACGTTTTTTTGATAAGGCGAATTGCCCAGCTTGGGCCACTGTTGTGACCCTTTTGTAGCCAGTCAGTGTTAAGTTTTCTTTAAGATGTTCAAGGTTGATGTCAGCTCCATCATAAAAACGCTCAACCTTGCCAAACACTTGCACAGGAACTTGCCAGCGTTGCCCTTCAAACTTATTGACCACTTTGCTGTCGAGGTAAACCGTGTAAAAAACCAGAACAACGAGTAAAACGAACGAGAGCTTTAAGGAAAACCAAAAAAATCGTCGTAATTTTGAGCTTTTGTTAACTTCGATAGTTTGATCCTTTGCTTTTTCAGGTGTGGAATTTTTCTCTTTAGACACAAGGATTACCTAGAAACGTCGCTTTCACTGCTATCGTTTTCATTGTCATCTGACAACTTAATGTTCGACGTTTTTAGACGTTGCCTAAATTTCGCTTTAGCGAGTTGTTGCATATCTTCAACTTGGTCGCTTTCATCCATAATTTCACGCCCCAAAAGCGTTTCTACCGCATCTTCTAGAGTAACAATTCCTGCTGTTTGTCCAAAATGATCTTCCACTAAAAAAATATGCTCATGGCGTTTAATGAAAATATCAAGCAATGGCAAAACTGGTAAACTTTCGGACACACGCACAAGCGGTAAAACGATGGTACTTAAGGGTTTATCGCCATTACCTTTGCGTTCTTGCTCATATAAATGGCCTTTTAAAATCACGCCACTGATATCATCTATGGATTGATTAAATACGGGGATACGAGTAAAGCTCATTGTTTGTTCAGCGGCTAATGCATCTGAAATAGTGGTGTTTTCTTGCAAAGCATGGACAACACTGCGTGGGGTTAAAATATCTTCTACTTTCAGATCTCGTAAAGTAAATATATTTTCAAGTAATTGGTTTTCTTGATGAAAAATAGAACCATCTTTATGACCAAGGGCAGCAAACGCTCGAATTTCTTCGCGGCTGATAATATCTGTTTTGTCTTTATTAAACATGCGCGTTAGCAATGATGAAAACCAAACTAACGGGTAAACCAGCTTCACTAAAAAGCTGATCACATACGCGGATGGAATTGCCAAAGAGCGCCAAAATTTCGCGCCAATGGTTTTGGGAATAATTTCTGAAAAATACAAGATGGCTAGAGTAAGAAGAAATGCGATCAAGGTTTCTTTTTCTTCTCCGAAAACGCGTATTGCTTGCGCTCCCACACCTGCTGCGCCCATGGTATGAGCAAAGGTATTGAGAATTAAAATACTGGAAATCGACTTATCAATATTTTTTTTCACTTGCCCTAAAACTTTACCGCCAATGGGTTTACTTTTTTGAACTTTCGCGACAAAACTAGGGGTTACAGATAACAAAACCGCTTCAAGTATCGAACATAGAAAAGAAACACCAATAGCGATAACTAAATAGGTAATAAGTAAAGTCATTGAAAAAAATTAACCATTAATAAACAAATAAATATTGTAAACCAGCTTAAATATCATTGATATGCTTTTTCGTTTTATTGGTTGCCTGCGCATTGGCTGGGTCATCTGGCCAATAGTGTTTGGGATATTTCGCCTTCATTTCCTTCTGCACTTCTTTATAACTTCCTTGCCAAAAGCCTGCTAAATCCGAGGTTATTTGTATTGGCCTTTGTGCTGGCGATAATAGCTCAACCGTTAAGTTTATTACGTTTTTGCCCGCGCCAACTGTTGGGCTTGTTTGCAAACCATACACTTCTTGCATCGGTAAAGAAACAATAGGTGCTTGTTCAAGACTATAACGTATCGGGCATTTTCGCCCTGTTGGCCCGACATAAAAACTAGGTGCAAGTTGGTTGAATAATTGTTGCTGCTGATAATCAAGCATAGATAACAACATTTCAGACAGGTTCAGCTTGGCTAATTGAGCTTTTGTTGTGACACCAGAAACAAAAGGCATCAGCCATGTTTGAACATTATCGATAAGTGACTGCTCACTTACATCAGGCAGTAAATGAGTATCTTGGCTATGATTTATCCATCGCCAGCGCAATAGTAAATGCTGATCTTCAGGCGTGATATTGAGCAATGGCAATCCTTGTTTTACTAATTGCGCTTGCCATACTAGAAAAATATCTTCGTCATTCATGCCTTCTTTGGCTGATTTTTCTGTCAAAGTAATTGCACCAATTTTTTCCTGTACAACCGCAACAATTCGTTGTGAATTGTCATCAAACGCTAATTTATTTTCTCGAGATAATGCCACTAACTGCCAGTTAATTAACTGCTCAACATTTATATCTGTCGCTAAGCGAATTTGCAGTTTTTGCTGAAACTGTGACAAATGGGCAGCCACTAAAAACTCTTCATTAGCTAACGCATCATTTAAGGCCAGCGAAACACCTTTGCCATTACTGGCAAGATATTCCCCATGGTTATTGCGTCTTTTCAATAAACGCTCGGGATAAGCCAAAAATACTAAAATGCCCAAGTATTCAATGGGTAAATGAGTTAGGGGTTGGCTGCTTACTTTTTCTGCCAACTTATTCGCTTGTATAACGATTTGACGATATTGATAAGGCTTGTTTTGATTGTTTGCCGATAAAAGCGTACGAATGCGTTGACCGATGTCACTATTATCTCGTGCTTGCTCTGAGCTAAAAACATCTCGCTCTTCTAATAAAGCTGCCAGTAAACAAGCAAGATAAACTAGCCCTTTACACTGGTATCTGTGTTCTAACGCTTTGGCTTTGATGATCATATGAGCAAATCGCGCATGACATGGCAACTTAACCACTTGTTGACCATGAGCCGTCAGCTTTCTTTTTTCATCAAGGACATTGATATTAATTAATGTTTGCCACGCGTTGTTTTCTATTTGCTCATTGGGTAAATCTAATAAAGGAATATCCGCCAGCTTTGTCACTTGCCAGCGCGCTGCTTCAATCACAACCGGTAAAATATCAGCTTGATGTATCGCTAAACCACTTTGGAGCGATCGACGCTGATATTCTTCTTCGTTATAAAGCCGAATACAATGCCCAGATGACAAACGACCTGCGCGTCCCATACGTTGTACTGCCGACGACTTGGCAATATTTCGCTGTACCAATTTGTTAGTTAAAGTGTTTTCATCATAAATGGCGACTTTTTCTAACCCTGAATCAATAACAATACTTATCCCTTCAATTGTTAAACTCGTTTCGGCAATGTTAGTGGCTAGCACGATTTTTCGGGCATTGTTTTTACTTGGCAATATAGCTTGCTGTTGTTCGTTTAAGCTTAAATCGCCGTAAAGTGGGCAGATTAATAAAGGTGGGTTTTCAAGCAAAGCATGTTCTGTATATTGTGCATGAGATGAAAGCACTGAAGCGATAAAGCGTATATCACCGCTACTAGGAAGAAAAACTAATATAGAATCGTCATGCATTGTTAGTGTTTGTTTAATTACTGCTATCACGTGATCACGCCACGCTCTAATATTTTGGACAGGAAAATATTCCACACTCACAGGAAAGCTTCGCCCTTGAGTTTGCAAAGTCACCGCATCAGGTAAGGCTTTTTGTAATGTCTCTCCAGCTAAAGTTGCTGACATTAACAGTAATTTTAAATCGTCACGTAAGCCTTGTTGAATATCACGTGCGAGTGCAAAGGCGATATCTCCTTGCAATGATCGTTCGTGAAATTCATCAAAAATGATCAATGAGGTATTCGTTAGTTCAGGATCGTCTTGCATGATCTGCACTAGAATTCCTTCGGTGATCACTTCTAAACGAGTATTTTTGGAGACTTTCGTCTCGTTTCGTAATCGATAACCAACGGTTTGGCCAACAGGCTGATTAATTTGAGCGGCTAGGAAAATGGCAATGTTTTTTGCGGCAACCCGTCTTGGCTGCAATAAATAAATTTTACCCGTTATCTGCATATCGTCATTAATTAACCATAATGGTAAACGAGTCGATTTCCCTGCCCCTGGTTCTGCAGAAAGTATCAAAGTGGCGTGAGTATTTATCGCCTGAAGAAAGTCAGTTTTTATTTGTTCAATGGGAAGAGCTGCAGACATAACTTTTTATTACCAGAAACACTCAGGTTAGTTTAAGTGAAATTGCATCAACTATCACCGTTTTAATCTTACCGTCATATCCCAGTAGCCTCCCTGTCATTTTCTAGTCATCTTAAGATCATCCTATCGTCATCTGATGGTCATCTTACAGCAAAGAGTTGGTCATAAAAGGCTCATAAAATAGTCATGATAAATTCTATTAATAAGATGGTAATACGATGAAAACAATTAAAAAATTATCTTTAGCAAGTGTATTGCTTGCTGCGCTTTCTGCCTGTAACGGTGATGATGGCAAAGACGGACAAGATGGCGCACAAGGAATACAAGGAGTACAAGGTGAAATAGGAGCAACAGGTACAACGGGTGAAAACGGTCAAAACGCACCAACGTCTTTATCAGCAACTATCATCGCTCGCTCTATTCTTAATGCACAATCACCTGAAGGAGCTGCGGAAATTGTTCAATATCAACAATCGACAGGTTGGGTTTATGCCATTAATAGCTCAGGCGATAAAGCAACGGTTGATATTTTAAACTTAAATGATGCCGACCCAGCAGCGTTAGTTAAAGATAGTGAAGGTGTGGTCACCAACACCAATATGGCTTCGGTAATGCAGATCGATTTATCTGAGCATACTGCGGGTGATGCAAACAGCATTAGCATTTCAGATAGTTTAAATATCATGGCAGTGGCTATGGCTGCTGACAATGTAGGCGAAAAAGGCCAAATTGCTTTTTATGATATATCTGGCGCAGCGCCTGTTTTTATCAAAAATGTTGAAGTAGGTTATCTGCCCGACATGGTGGCTTTCGCTAAAGACGGCTCAAAAGTAGTTGTGGCCAATGAAGGCGAGCCAAATGGTGATTATTCTATTGATCCCGAAGGCAGCATTTCTATTATTGATGTTAATGCAGGTGTTATTTCAGATACTGCGATTTCAATCGATTTTACTTCCTTAAATAACAAAAAATCTGAATTGATGGCGCAAGGTGTGATGTTTCCTAACCCGACAGGGCGAACCATTAACGGCAAAACTATCAAAACAACGGTTGCGATGGATTTAGAACCTGAATATGTTGCCATTTCAACAGACAATAAAACCGCCTATGTTTCTATTCAAGAGAACAACGCCTTGGCCATTGTTGATTTAACAACAAACGCGTTAGTTGCAGTAAAAGGGTTAGGTTTTAAAGATTGGTCTGCACTGCAAATGGATGCGTCAGACAAAGACGGCGGCATAAACTTTCGCCAATACAATAACTTATTTGGCATGTATCAACCTGACACTATTGCTTCATTTTCTTGGCAAGGGGCAGAGTTTATCGTTAGCGCAAACGAAGGTGATGGTCGAGAGTACTTCTTTGATGCGACATCTGAAGACGATTGCACAGCTAAAGGCGGCTTAGATTATGATGAAGATGACGGTTGCCTTTCGTATACCGATGAAAGCCGCGCGGAAGATCTGAATTTAGACCCTATCGCATTTGCTGATGTCAATAATGATGATTTTGATATTGGGCGCTTAAAAGTGTCTATCGAAAAAGGTGATATTGACGGCGATGGTGATTACGACCAATTATATACTTACGGTGCTCGTTCATTCTCAATTTGGGATCAAAACGGAAATTTAGTCTTTGATTCAGCTGATGATGTCGGAAAAATTACCGCGGCAATTCACGGTCAATCATTCAACAATGATGAAGATGAAAATAAAGGTGATACGCGATCTGATGCAAAAGGCGCAGAGCCTGAAGCGCTTGCACTGGGGAAAATTGGTGACAGAACTTATGCATTCATTGGTTTAGAGCGAATGGCAGGCATTATGATTTATGACATCACTAATCCGTTTAATGTCAGCTTTGTTGATTATTTTATTAATCGCGGTACATCTGAAGGGGCTGAAGTTACAGGTGATTTAGCGCCAGAAGGCATGGCATTTGTACCAGCAACTGAAACTTCAGCAGCAAAACTCATTGTTGGCAATGAAATTTCAGGCTCAGTAACTGTTTGGCAACTTACTGAAAAGTAATAGCGAATAAAGTAATAGCGAATAAAGTAATAGCGAATAAGGTCAATCTTGATCTTATTCGCCTATATTCAC
>DAINNQ010000043.1:0-12384 GCA_036735825.1 Alteromonadaceae bacterium
TCACGAGCTAATCAATCATGCTTCACTTGCTGTTATTCAAGGTGAAAAAGAATATCAAAAATGGGCAACCTTTGAGAATGAATCTTCCGATAAAGCCAGTTATTTATTAAAATTAGCAGGTGAATTAGCACTCGCAATTAACAATGATGAACTATCTATTTACCATCAACCACAAATAGATTTAAGAACTTTACGTGTTTGTAGCAGTGAATGTTTATTGCGATGGGAGCACCCTGTAGAGGGGTTTATTCCGCCCACTATCTTTGTGCCAATTGCCGAAGATATGGGATTAATCAATCAATTAACCTTATGGGTGATTAAGCAATCATTATCACAACACCGTATTATTACGGAAGAGCATCATTACAATCATATGGTGTCGATAAATATCAGTGGTAAAGACATTTCTTCGGAGCATTTTTTTACCAATGCTTTAGATAGAGTAGAAGCTTCAAATATTCCTGCTGACAAAATTATTTTTGAGCTCACTGAATCGGCCTCTTTTGCCTATAACAAACATGCTTTAGATTTAATCGAAAAACTCGTCGACTTAGGGATCACCATCAGCATTGATGATTTTGGTACTGGCTATTCAACCATGTCACAAATTAGCCATCTGCCCTTTCAAGAATTAAAAGTAGACCGCGAATTTGTAGAAAATGTTAATGATGATAAAAAACGAAAAATCATTGCTGAAACCACAGTAAAAATGGCGAAGGGGATTGGTTTAGAAGTGGTTGCGGAAGGTATAAACAGCCAAGCCGATGAAGATACTTTAAGAGACTTTGGCTGTGATATTGGACAAGGCTATTTTTACGCTAAACCTATGCCGTTATTAGATTATATCGACTGGTTAAATAATCTAGAAAATGGCCGTATCAAGCAACCCTTACAAGGTGAGTTTATACCGGCAAGCAAATCTGATCAAAGCTAAGTTTGCAAGAAAGAGAATAGTTGATTAAGCATTTTCGCCTGTTAAATTCATCTGCTCTAAAAACAAAAACCGCAGATTAACTGCGGTTTTTGATTATGCTTGATAACGATTCGTTAAGCATTGCGGCGCTCTGCTACGGCTTGAGCAAGCTGAGCAAGTAATTTCTCAGTATCTGACCAACCAATGCATGCATCGGTAATTGATTGCCCATAAGTTTTCGCCTTACCATCAACAAGATCCTGGCGACCTTCCACCAAGTGGCTTTCTACCATCACACCAAAAATATCTTGATCACCTGAAGCGATTTGCTGGCTAACATCTTCACAAACAAGCAGTTGATTCTCGAATTTTTTACTGGAATTACCATGACTAAAGTCAATCATAATTTTTGTATTAAGCCCAGATGACGCTAACTGCTCAGTCACCTCTTTCACGCTTTGAGCATCATAATTTGGTGTTTTGCCACCACGTAAAATAATATGGCAATCTTCATTACCCGTCGTTTGCACAATGGCGGAATGTCCAAACTTGGTGACTGATAAGAAATGATGCGGAGCACTGGCTGAGCCAATAGCATCAATCGCTATTTTAATGGTGCCGTCAGTACCATTTTTAAAGCCAACAGGACAAGATAACCCTGATGCAAGTTCTCTATGCACCTGACTTTCTGTTGTTCTAGCACCTATCGCGCCCCAACACATTAAATCACCAATATATTGCGGTGTGATCATATCCAAAAACTCACCCGCAGTTGGTAAGCCTAAGTCATTTAAATCAGCTAATAATTTACGGCCAATGCGTAAGCCATCGTTTAACTGAAAGCTGTCATCCATATAAGGGTCATTGATTAACCCTTTCCAGCCTACTGTTGTGCGTGGTTTTTCAAAATAAACACGCATCACAATTTCTAAATTGTCTTTATATTTTTCGCGTAATTGAACAAGCTTCTCGCCATATTCAATAGCTGCTTTTGGATCATGAATCGAACAAGGACCTATGACGACAAGTAATCTATCATCTTGATGGTTAAAGATTTTACTGATTGCAGCTCGACCAGAAAAGACTGTTTTTGACGCATTTTCTGATGCTGGAAATCGTTCCAACAATGCGATAGGTGGTAATAATTCTTTGATATTTTCGATACGAACGTCGTCGTTTTGGTAGAACATAGTCTCATTCTCTTCTTACTGCTAAATAATATTTAATTTACGTCTAGACACCTAGATAATTAACCCACTTGCTAATCTATCAGTGTTATTACTCTAATACCAATATAAAATCATAAAAACGCGATATAATAATATATCAACAACCCCTATCCTTAGTGTGTATAACTAACTTAACAAGGAAGACAAATTATATGTTTAACTCAACATTGCCTTTAATCGATTTACATCGACATTTAGATGGCAATATCAGAGCTCAAACCATTTGGCAATTGGCTCAACAACATGGTATTGAATTGCCAACTCGTGAGTTTGAAAAATTTCTTCCTCATGTACAAATTCAAGAAAGTGAAGCCGATTTACTCGCCTTCTTAAAAAAATTAGACTGGGGCGTAAATGTTTTAAAAACTCTAGATGATTGTAAACGTGTCGCCTATGAAAATGTCGAAGACGCTTATAATGCGGGTATTGACTATGCTGAGCTAAGATTTTCGCCCTTTTACATGGCTAAAACCCATCAACTCAACCCAACAGATGTGGTTGCAGCGATCATCGATGGTATTCACCAAGGGATTAAAGACTTTGATGTCAAAATCAATCTTATTGGCATTTTAAGTCGCACTTTTGGAGCCGAAAAATGCCAACACGAATTAGACGCAATTCTTGCTCACAAACAGCATATTACCGCAGTTGATCTTGCTGGCGACGAATATAATTTTCCTGGTGAGTTATTTGTAGAACATTTCCAACAAGTGAAAAAAGCGGATTTACAAGTCACCATACATGCTGGAGAAGCAGCAGGTAGCGAGAGTATTTGGCAAGCTATCAATCAACTTGGCGCAACGCGTATTGGTCATGGCGTAGCATGTAAAGATGATGAAAAACTCATGGATTATATGCGTAAAAACAACATTGCAATTGAATCATGTATCACATCAAACTATCAAACAGGCACAATTAAAGATATAGCCAATCATCCGGTAAAAACATTTTTAGCTAATGAATTATTAGTATGTTTAAATACCGATGATCCTGCCGTAGAAAATATTGAACTGAAGCATGAATTTAATCTTGCCTCTTCATTACTTTCTCTGTCAGCGGAGCAAATTAGCCAACTGCAGCACAACGCTTTGCAGGCTAGCTTTTTATCACAACACGAAAAACAATCCTTGTTAGTTCAAAAGCAAGGCTTAAAAACATAAAACGAACTAAGCAAGGATTTTAAATGTAAACACAACCAAAGGAGAATTTATGACTGAAGTTTTACTCGCACTTTTCGCTGGAACCATCGTAGGATTATTATTTTCAATAATAAAACTGCCCTTACCTGCTCCACCTGTTTTATCTGGAATCGCAGGCATAGTAGGTATTTATCTAGGCGGAGTTGGATATAACTGGATCGTCGAACGTTTTTTTAGTTAAAATAACCAAGCTCAATAAATTTAAAAGAAGTTTAAACAAGCAAACAAGATACAACACATCAGTAAAAAATCCTTGATAGCAGCTGGCATATTCAATGGCACTGGCTAGAAACTTACTGAGATAAATTTTTTAAATAAGGTATATCTCATGGCAACACCTCACATAGAAGCAAACGCAAACGAATTCGCAAAAACCGTCTTAATGCCAGGCGATCCGCTTCGGGCAAAATTTATTGCCGACAACTTTTTAGATGACGCTAAATGTATTACCCGAGTGCGTAATATGTTTGGTTATACAGGTACCTACAAAGGTAAGCCAGTATCAGTGATGGGCTCAGGTATGGGCATTCCATCAATTTCAATATACGCGACTGAATTATATAAAGATTACGGCGTAGAAAATATTATACGTATTGGCTCATGTGGCGCAGTACGTGACGACATCAAATTACGTGATGTGATAATTGGTATGGCAGCGAGCACAGACTCAAATGTTAACCGTCAACGTTTTAATAATATGGACTTTGCTGCATGCGCAGATTTTTCATTATTACAAAAAGTCGTTAACACCGCCGAAAAAATTAATAAAAAAGTTCACGTGGGTAATGTTTTCACCGCTGATTTATTTTACACACCTCAGCCTGAAATGTTCGCCACCATGGAAAAACATGGCATTTTAGCTGTAGAAATGGAAGCCGCGGGCTTATATGGCGTTGCTGCAGAACTAGGCAAAAAAGCATTAGCGGTATTTACCGTCAGTGATCATATCAAAACAGGTGAACAAACAACGGCTGATGAACGTGAAAACACGTTTAAAGATATGATGGAATTAACGCTCGAAAGTCTACTTTAATCACATATTCAATCGCACCTTTAATCACAACTTTATTGATTGATAAATTTTAAAACCAAGACAATAAAAAAGGGCTAATTCCATTAGCCCTTTTTAGTTAATTACGCTTTTTTTTATTAGAGCTTATCAGAGCTTAAAAGAAACTCACTTTAAACTCAGCACCAATAAAACGCTCTTCATTCACAATGGCAGTACTGTTACTAAAATCTACCGCACCAATTGCTTGTTGTTCATCAGTAATATTTCTGACAAATAAAGCAACGTCATACTCATTGTCGCCGCTATACCATGTATAACCTGTTCTTACGCCACCTTCTAACAACGACTTACCGTTAAATTCTTTTGACTCATATAAGAAGAAACTGATGTCATCACGATATGACCAATCGGTGTAAACATAAAACTCGCCATCACCAATTTCTTTCATATATCGAGCTGTCATCGCGATAATCCACTCTGGTGCATGTGGTAAGCTATTGCCATCAACTAAGGCTCTACCGTCAACAACAGTATCCGTTACCGTACATAATGCACACACAGGAACAGATAATGAATTATCATTTAACTCAGTATTGTTGTAACTCACACTCGCGGTTACCAAAAAGTTATCTGATAACATAAACTCTGAATCAACTTCAAAGCCATAGCCTGTTGTTTCATTGGCGTTTAATAATCTTGCAGTATTACTGTCACCACCAACAGAAGTTAACTGTTGATCGTCCATTTGGTAATAAAAGACAGAGTAATTTAAGCGACCAAAACCATCAAGAATGTCAGATTTTACACCCGCTTCGTATGAGGTAATAGTTTCAGAATCAGCAACTGAAATGCCGTTATCAAAGGCAAACAATGAACGACCTTGAATACTCGGCGCTCTGAAACTGTTAGCAATTCGCGCGTATAAATTTATATCATCTGTGTATTTATACGTCGCACTTAGATCCCAGCTGACATGTGAATCACTTGGATTGACAGAACCCGTTACTGAATCAGGAAAACCTAACCAAGCCAATGGGCTTTTCGTACGCTTGTTATTGTATTCTTTGTCATCATCAGAATAGCGAAGACCTAAAGTTGCCGATAACTTGTCATTAAAATCATAATCAAATGAACCGAATATCGCCCAAGCAGTAGTTTCTTGCTCTTGGATCACATAACCTGTTTGCGCGCCATTACTAAATAACGGGTCAAAAGCAAAGCTTTCAATGGTCAAGTCTTCATTAAAATAGAAAAAGCCGACTTGATAATTAAATTGTCCATCAAGATTACTGGTTAAACGTAACTCTTGAGTAAATTGTGAATGATCTGGAATGCCATCTGCTGTTTCAGAATCTAAAGTAATAACGCCTGGTCCTTGAGTTGGGGCATAAACAGCACCATAACCACCGTCAACATCAGCACGAGAATACAACTCTGCACTTTCATAACCTGTGATAGAAGTTACAACAAACTGACCTAAGTCAAATTCTAGTTTTAAACTTGCACCTTCAGTTTCAACTTGTTGAGTTGCTCTGTCAGCTGAGTCATGTGTCACTTTGTCGCGACTAAAACCGCTAGCTAGTTCATTGCTACCTGCTTTAAAAGCATTAGCGTAGAAAGTGACCGGCTTACCGTCTAAATCTCGCATATGATAATTAAACAATGCGTTAACGTTATCACCTTCATATAAAAACTGAATACGCGCCGCTTGATCTGTGTAACCACCTAAAACATCATTTTTTTCAAAGCCAGGTGCTTCATTATCAATATAGTTATCGCGATCTTGGCGTAAAATTGAAATACGAGCCGATAATTTATCGGTTAAACCACCACCAACTGCAGCTCTTAAATCTGATGTGCTTTTGCTGCCATAAGATAATGACACAAAACCATCAAAATCTTGTGACGGTTTAACAGAGTCAAATTTGATCAAACCTGCTGGGGTATTACGACCAAACAAGGTGCCTTGAGGGCCACGTAATGCTTCAACACGTTCTACATCAAAAACAGGGAAACCTTTCAAAATGGGGTTTTCTTGCACTATGTCATCAACCACTAAAGAAACTGGCTGAGAAGCATTTAAATCGAAATCAGAATTACCTAGTCCGCGCATATAAAAACGAGGAAAAGTACGACCAAAAGACGACTCAACAGATAAGCTTGGCACACGGGCATTCATAAAACGAATATCCATAGCTGCCGAGCTATAAGCGTCTAAGTTATCACCTTGTAATGCTGATACAGCAACAGGAACTTCTTGCACATTTTCAACACGTTTACGAGCAGTAACCTCAATAACTTCAAGGCCAGGTTCTTTTTGTGCTTTTTTATCTTGTGCAAAAGAAGTAGCGGTAAAGCCGATTGCTGATGACATTAACGCCACCTGAATACTCACGGCAAGTGTAGTTCGTCCGAACATTTTCATTTAGTTCTCTCCCAAGGACTGCAAATAAAAAATTTTATGAATATTTTTTTCGTCGATATTATAACGTAAAATCAGAACCTTGCTTTATTTGAATGCTAATTTGTTAAAAAAACTTGTCCCATAATCACATTTTTCTAAGGCAAACATCTCTGCAATCGTTTGCCCTAAGTCGGCGAAAGTTGTTCGCTCCCCCAAATCAATCGAATCAATTCCATGGTGATAAGCCAAAATTGGCACATATTCTCTCGTATGGTCGCTGCCAGGCCAGGTTGGATCACAACCATGATCAGCGGTTAAAAACAGTAAATCATCATCGTTTAACGCACTGATAATTTCTGGCAAGCGCAGATCAAACGCTTGTAGTGCTTGTGCATAACCAATAGCATCTCGGCGATGACCAAAATCTTGATCAAAGTTAACTAAGTTTGTAAATATCAAGCTTTTACTCGGGGCGGTTTTTAAATGTGAAATACTTGCATCAATTAAAGCATCAATGCCTGTGGCTTTGGTTTTTTCACTGATCCCTTGATGAGCAAAAATATCTGCAATTTTACCAACACTGATGACATGACCGCCTGCTTGAAATAATTTATCTAAAACCGTTGGTGCAGGAGGTAAAACCGAATAATCTCGTCGATTGCCAGTGCGAACAAAATCATTCGCATCATTTCCAATAAACGGACGAGCGATCACTCGACCAATATTATATTCATCTAACAAACTTCTCACGGTTTCACAGTATTGATATAAATTATCTAAACCAAAATGCTCTTCATGTGCAGCCACCTGAAAAACACTATCTGCTGAGGTATAGCAAATAGGTAAGCCTGTTTTAATACTTTCTTCACCTAAACGGGCAATGATATCAGTACCCGAAGCATGACAGTTGCCTAAAATGCCTGCGTAACCGGTTTTATTGTTAACCTCAGTGATGAGCTTTTCTGGAAAGCTTGGCACTTCTAAACCAAAATATCCCCAATCAAATAGCACAGGTACGCCAGCCATTTCCCAATGACCACTTGGAGTGTCTTTGCCACTACTTATTTCTGCAGCATAACCAAAAGCGCCTTTTTTTAACTCGTACTCTTCAACGGGAAAACGCTCTTTGCCAGCGGCTAAACATGCGTCAACCAACCCCATAGCAGCCAAGTGTGGCAAGGCTAATTTTTTACCTGTATGTGCAAAGTAGGCTTGAGCTAGATGAGCAAAAGTATTAGCGGAAACATCACCAAATTTATCTGCATCAGGAGCGTGACCAATACCAAAACTATCTATCACTAATATTATCGCTCGACTCATGAATTTACCTTTTTCTGTCAATTAAAATTTATTTCATGACCAATTAGTCAACTTATGTTAATTTAACACTTTCTACATAAGAGTTATAGCGTACTTAGCCAATCTCGGCATTTAATTACACTTTTTAAATGATCATTTCTAGTGTAAAACCAGTGGTTTGGTACATAATTAGCTCACTTAAAATATTATAAATTATCTAATCGCATTTAAGGCATAACGTGTTGCAACCATTTAAACCCACTATCATCGCTATTACCGGAGCTTCCGCTTCAGGAAAAACACTCTTTGCCCAAACCATTTTTGATGAACTATTAGCTGAATTAGGCCCTGATGGTATCTCGATTATTAAAGAAGATGCCTATTACCGTGCTCAAGATCATTTGACTCTACAAGAACGTGAATTAACCAATTATGATCACCCGAATGCTTTTGAGCATGAATTACTCTCTGAACATTTATCCGCTCTTTTAGAAAATAACAGTGTTGAATCGCCTGTATATTGTTATCAAACTCATACTAGAACAACAAAAACCAATACTTTGCATCCTACCCCCATTATTTTAGTTGAAGGTATTTTATTATTTACCAACCCAACATTAAGAAAATGTTTTGATATTAAAGTATATATGGATACACCATTAGATATTTGTTTGATCAGAAGAATACAGCGCGACACCGTGGAACGTGGCAGAAGTATTGATTCGATCACTAATCAGTACCTTAATACCGTCAGACCCATGTATCATCAGTTTATCGAACCTGAAAAAGCATGGGCTGATTTGGTGATCACCAAAGGCGGTAAAAATCGCATGGCGATAGAAGTTTTAAAAGCAAAAATACGACAACTGATCAGTCGTCAACACCCTTAAAAACAATAATTAAAATGAGGATAATATGAATTTAGCCGCACTTCATGGCGTATTAGGCATCGTAGTCATTTTACTTGCTGCCTTTGCCCTTTCTAAACACCGAAAAGATATCAATTTTAGAACGGTTGGCTTTGCCTTTATTTTACAAATTGCTTTAGGGGCATTTGTGCTCTATCTCCCCTTTGGTAAAGATGTTTTAGCATCAATTACCAATGGCGTGCAGAGTGTCATTGACAGCGCTAAAACAGGTATCGATTTTATCTTTGGCGGTTTAGGAACAGATGCTATGTTTAGTAATGGTGTCGGCTTCGTTTTTGCCGTACGCGTTCTGCCCGTGATTATCTTCTTCTCTTCACTGATTGCTGTGTTGTATCACTTAAATATTATGCAATGGGTCATTCGCATTATCGGCGGTGGCCTTCAAAAACTGCTCAAAACCAGTAAACCCGAATCTCTTTCAGCAACCGCTAATATTTTTGTTGGTCAAACAGAAGCCCCGCTCGTTGTTCGTCCATACATTGCCAAAATGACCCAATCAGAATTATTTGCCATTATGGTTGGTGGCCTAGCCTCTGTTGCAGGTTCTATTTTAGCGGGTTATGCAGGGCTAGGCGTTGAACTTAAATATCTCATTGCAGCATCATTTATGGCTGCCCCTGGCGGTTTGCTTATGGCAAAAATAATCATTCCAGAAACTGAGCACGATAAAATAGTTAGTAATGACATTTCTTTAAGTGAAGGTGAAGAAAAACCCGTGAATGTCATTGATGCGGCAGCTTCAGGCGCTGCTTCTGGCGTCAAGCTCGCGGTCAATGTTGGCGCTATGTTACTGGCCTTTATCGCGTTGATCGCCCTACTCAATAACCTTGTTGGCGGTGCTGCAAGCTTTTTAGGGTTTGAAGGAATTACCATCGAATGGTTACTCGGCTATTTATTTGCCCCTTTTGCCTTTGTCATTGGAGTGCCTTGGGATGAAATGTTGCAAGCAGGTAGCTTTATTGGCCAAAAAATTGTTGTTAACGAGTTCTTCGCCTATGCCAATTTTGTTGAAGTAAAAGCAACATTGAGCCCAGTGACACAAGCCATTATTACCTTCGCACTTTGTGGTTTTGCTAACTTGTCATCTATTGCCATTTTATTAGGCGGCATTGGTTCAATGGCGCCAAATCGTCGTCACGACATCGCCAAGTTAGGTATGAAAGCCATGCTGGCTGCAACATTAGCGAATTTAATGAGCGCCGCCATAGCTGGCGTTTTCATCAGCTTATAGAGGATTAAGTTATGAGTGAACAAAAAAGCATTGCTAAACTCGCCCTGTCATTAATGGATTTAACCAGTTTAACCAATGAAGAAAGCGAGCAAGATATCATTGAACTTTGTCAGCAAGCGCAATCAAGTGCTGGCAATACCGCCGCTATTTGTATCTATCCTAAATATATTCCACTGGCTAAAAAGCAATTAGCGCTTCAAGGCGGTAATGAGATAAAAATAGCGACAGTCACGAATTTCCCCCATGGTAATGCAGATATAGAAAAAGCCGTTTCTGAAACCCAAGAAGCCATTGCGCTAGGTGCTGATGAAGTTGATGTTGTTTTTCCTTATCGCGCATTAATATCCGGTGATGAAGATGTGGGTTTTGAATTAGTTCAAGCTTGTAAAAAAGCGTGTGGCAAACATATTTTGCTTAAAGTCATTATCGAATCAGGTGAATTAAAAACTGACGACTTAATTCTTAAAGCCAGTGAAATAGCCATTTCGGCTGGGGCTGACTTTATCAAAACATCAACAGGTAAAGTGCCTGTAAATGCCACACTTACTGCCGCTAAAGTGATGTTAACGGCGATAAAAAATAACAATCCTAATGTTGGTTTTAAAGCGGCTGGTGGTGTACGTAACGTTGATGATGCTGAAAAATACTTAAGCTTAGTGATGGATACTTTAGGTGCTTCATGGTTAAACGCTAGTCATTTTAGGTTTGGTGCGAGCGGGCTGTTAACTAATTTACTTGCCACCATTTCTGGCGAAAACACGTCAATAAAGAGTGATTATTAACTTTAGCAACATAAAATAAAAAAGATAAGAAAGAGTTATGGCGCAGTTATATTTTTATTATTCAACAATGAATGCGGGTAAATCGACGCATTTATTACAATCATCTTATAATTATCGAGAACGTGGTTTAAAAACCGTGTTGTATACCGCATTGATTGATGACCGCTTTGCAAAAGGCAATGTTTCATCGCGCTTAGGTATTAATGCACAAGCTAATTTGTTCGATCAACAAACTGATTTATTTTCTGAAATAAACACCTTAACAACTGAGGGAAAAATAGATTGTGTGCTCGTTGACGAAGCCCAGTTTTTAACGACAGAGCAAGTTAAACAATTAACCGATATTGTTGATGAGCTAAAAATTCCGGTACTCGCTTATGGGATCCGTACTGATTTTCTTGGAGAAACATTCAATGGCAGCGCGGCATTACTGGCATGGGCTGATAAATTAGTAGAATTAAAAACCATTTGTCATTGTGGCAAAAAAGCCAATTTTGTCATCAGACGCGATCAAGATGGCAATGTTGTTACAGGTGGCGAACAAATTGAAGTTGGCGGTAATGAACGTTATGAATCTTTATGTCGTTCACATTTTAAAGCACTGGTTTGGTCATAAATATTGGCTAAACTATCCATAACAATTAATACCCAATCATTTAACACGTAAAACTGAGGAAGTTTCCATGTCTGTTTTTGCCAGCTCTCACCCCTTGGTACAACACAAAATTAGTTTATTACGAGATGCCAATATCTCAGTAAAATCATTTCGAGAATTAACTAAAGAGCTTTCCACTTTATTAATGGTTGAAGCAACGACTGAACTCGCCCTGTGTCAAAAGCCCTTAACTTGTTGGTCTGGCACTATTTCCACCCCCATGCTGGCAGAGCCGCAACCAACTTTAGTGCCTATTTTACGTGCAGGGTTAGGCATGTTAGACGGCGCATTAACGGTATTACCCTGTGCTAAAGTCAGTGTTGTAGGTCTTAAAAGAAATGATGAATCGGTAAGTATTGACGAAAGTGGCACGGTGAATATCGCCATTGAAACGTATTATCAAAATATCGTCAACGATATTGAAAAGCGTCAGGCGTTTATTATTGATCCTATGCTCGCCACGGGTGGCTCAGCAATCGCTTGTATTGATATGCTTAAAGCCTCTGGCTGTCTGAATATTTGTGCCCTATTTCTGGTAGCTGCCCCTGAGGGCATCCACGCACTGCAACAAGCGCACCCTGAAGTAAAACTCTTTATAGGCGCCATTGATGAAAAACTCAACGACCAAGGCTACATTATTCCTGGATTAGGCGACGCTGGTGACAAGATCTTTGGCACCCTCTGATCAGCAATATTTAGTTCATATCCCCTATTTTTTCTATGCTGCACAC